>JBGPAT010000183.1:0-5864 GCA_041480885.1 Anaerolineae bacterium | reverse complement strand
TCTACTACCTGAAGGGCGACTTCGACCGTGCGCTGGCGGACACGAACAAGGGCATCAGTCTCGGGCCGAAGGATGCCGGGGCCTACAATAATCGCTGTGCCATCTACGACAGCAAAGGCAACTACAGCAGCGCCATGCCGGACTGCAACAAGGCCATCGAACTCCAAGCGGATTACCCCAACCCCTACAAGAACCGGGGGCGGGCGTATGCCGGCATGGGCGACTATGCCAAAGCCATCGCAGATTACAGCAAGGCTATCGAACTTCGGTCGGATTACGCCGAAGCCTACTATGATCGCGGCCTGGCCTATCTGGCAGCTCACCAGCAGGATCAGGCTGTTGCCGATTTCAAGAAGGTCCTGGCGCTGAACAATTCCCCCAAATGGCAGCAGCTGGCCCAGGATGAATTGAACAAGCTGGGCGTGAAGTAAGCACCGTTCGCGCCGGACCCCCGCCGCTGTTGCAGCCGCGGGGATGGACTCGTACCGAAGGCAGGCTTGGCCATGTGACGCCAGTCCTGCTTTTCCTTTCAAGTACAATAGTGCGGCGATTTCAGTCAGGGAGTCGATCCATGGGTGTCATGCTGCAAGCCTTCTATTGGGACTGCCCCCGCGAAGACCAAAGGGAATTCCAGTGGTGGAACAGGATCCGCGAACAGATCCCTTCGCTGGCAAAGGCAGGCTTTACCGCGCTGTGGCTGCCGCCGGTCCACAAGGCAGGCAATGTCACCGGGCTTTCCATGGGCTACGATCCATATGATTACTACGATCTGGGGGAGTTTGATCAGAAGGGCACCGTTCCCACCTGGTTTGGGACGAAGAACGAATTGCTGGCCCTGATCAACGAGGCGCACAGACCCGGTCTGAGCCTCATCGCGGACGTGGTCATCAATCACAATTCGGGCGCAGATGCCCAGGAGGTCAATCCCCTCACGGGGCAATCGCGCTGGACGCTCTTCAGGCCGAAGAGCGGCAAGTTCCCCCGCAACTGGGAGTGTTTCCATCCCAATATGTACGAGTCCTGGGACGAGATGAGCTTCGGCGACATGTCGGACCTCTCACATCGCAATCCCTATGTCTACGCCGAACTGCTGAAGCTGGCACGCTGGCTCATTGAAGACGTGGGCTTCGACGGCTTTCGCTATGATTTTGTCAAGGGCTACGGGGCCAATACGATCACTGCCATCCAGGAGTACCGCTACATGCGCGACGCCAAACCTGTGACCCCCTACGGAGTGGCCGAGTTCTGGGACAACGCCCGCGCCATTGAGAACTGGGTCGCCCTGGCGAACTTCTCCAACAGCAATCCCGTGGATGCCTTTGATTTCCCCCTGCGCGAAATGCTCAAGGCTCTGTGCGACCAGTACGGTTTCAGCCTGCGCAACCTGGCAACCTGGGAAACCGTTACGCAAAAGCAGCCGCAGTCCGTGGTCACCTTCGTGGAGAACCACGACTTGCGCGACGAAGGCCGTCCGATTGTCAACGACAAGCTGCTGGCCTATAGCTACATCCTCACGCATGAGGGCTATCCCTGCGTTTTCTGGCATGACTACTTCAACTACAGCCTGGCCCTCCCCGATACCCCCAATGGCATCGCCGCCCTCGTGCAGGCGCACGAGAAGTATGCGGGCGGTGCTGCGCAAACCCTGTACCTCGACGACGATCTCTACATCATGCAGCGCACGGGCTACGGCGACAAGCCAGGACTGATCTACGTGCTCAACAACCGGGGCGATGGCTGGCGCGGAGACTGGGTCCGCACCCAATGGCCAAACGCATCGTTCCAGCCTGTGGCCTGGTGGGGCCGCAATGACCATTCCCGCCCGCTGGACCAATCCACTGCCCCGGATGGCAGCGGCCAGTTCTTTGCACCGGCGCGCGGCTACGCGGTCTATGCGCTGAAATAGGAGTGGAGTGAAAATGGTTCACTTGACCCCCATGACGCAGCCGGACTTCGAAGACTTCCTCGAGAGCGACATCCGCCAATATGCAGCGGAGAGGACCGAGGCCGGCTACTGGTCTGAGGCCGAAGCCATGCCGCGCTCCCGCACCGAGCATGAGGTCCTGCTGCCGCAGGGCCTAGCCACCAAAGATCACTACATCTATACCATCCGGGAGCGGGAGACAGGCGCCGCCGCCGGTGTGATCTGGCTGAAGGTCAGCCTTGATTCCTCCCGGCCCTCCGGTTTCATCTTTGATCTTGAGATCTACGAACAGTTTCGCCGCAAAGGGTATGCCCGGCAGGCCATGCTGCAGCTGGAAGAAGTTGCCCGTGGACTAGGGCTCCAGCAGTTGGGTCTGCACGTCTTTGCGCACAATGCGAACGCCAGGGCGCTCTATGAGAGTCTCGGCTACGCCGTGGCAAGCCTCAATCTGCTCAAGCCGCTTCCGCCCCCGATCGACACCATTGGCCCCACTACACAACCGGGCGCCGATATCCACGCGCGGCTGTGCGCGCTGCTCGACCGCGAAGGCGCGGAGTATCGTTTGGTCGAACATACGCCCGAGGGCCGCACCGAGCTGATCGCGAAGATCCGGGGCAACCGGCTCGAGCAGGCGATCAAGTCGATCGTCGTGCAAATCAGGATCAATAAGAAGAAAAACTCCTATTGCCTTGCCAATGTGCCCGGCGATTGCAGCGTCGACCTGGAGCGCATCCGCGCGCACTTCGACGCTGCCGGGACTGCCGTCGCCTCGCGCGAGAAAGCCGAGGGGTTGACCGGGTGCGTGATCGGTGCCATCCCACCCTACGCGTTTGATGATCGCCTCAGCGTGCTGGCCGATCCGCTGATCCTGGAGAACGAGGAGGTTGTCTTCAACGCCGGGCGCCTCGACCGGTCCATCTTCATGAGGTCGGCGGATTACATCCGCACCGCGAAGCCGCAGCTCACTTCGATCGCCATCCGACCGTGAATACGTTGCTGCTCAAGCTCATCCTGACGCCATCCCTAATTGCCGCGGCCAGCCTGGCCGGCCGAAAATGGGGCCATGCCATCAGCGGCTGGCTTATCGCCCTGCCCCTGACCACCGGCCCCATCACCCTTCTTCTCGCACTCACGCACGGCACGGCCTTCGCTGCCAATACGGCTGCCGGAACACTTACCGGGGGCTTCTCGTTGGCTTCGTTCCTGTGGGTCTACGTGCAGCTGGCGCGGCGCTGGAGCTGGCTGCCAACGCTGGCGGCATCCACGTTGGCCTTTGCGATCAGCACCGCCGTCTTTCAAGGGATCACTTTGCCGCTGCTGCCGTTGTTCGTCGCCGTGCTGGTCGCCTTCTGGATTGTGCTTCGGGCCCTGCCTGGCGGTTCCGGGACAGAGCCTATGACTGAAGCCCTGCCTGGGCGCTGGGACATCCCCTTGCGTATGGTGATCGCCACGGGCTACGTCCTGCTCATCACCGGCACGGCATCCGCCCTCGGTCCGCACCTGACCGGATTGCTGGCTCCGTTTCCGATCTTCACCGCCACGCTCGGGGCTTTTGCTCACCGGCTCTACGGGCCCGCAGCCGTCATGAGCGTCTTGCGCGGATTGGTACTGGGTTTGTTTTCCTACGCCAGCTTCTTCTTTACTCTGTCGATCCTGTTGGAACCGGCCGGCATCCTAGCTGCCTTTGCGAGCGCCATCGTTGTGGTATGCGTGTTTCAGGGCGCCGCGCTCTGGCTGCTGCAGCGAAGAACTGGTTAGAATCGTTCCCGTGAGCACCCTGACCCTTGAGGCCCGGCGGCCATTCAACTTCCACTCGGTAGTCAACTCTCATGGCTGGGTGCAGCTGGCACCGTTCCATTTCGACGAAGAGCAACGGACGCTGCTCTACACAGATCGTCTCTCGAATGGCCATCTGGTCGAATATCGGATCAGCGAGTCTGCGCAGGGGGTACAGATCGACATCCCCGGCAGATTGGGCAAGTCCGAACTCACTGAGATCGCGGCAAAGGTCAACTGGATGCTCGGCCTCGACATGGATTTTTCGTCTTTCTATCGAGCCGCGCGCGCTGAGCCCAAACTGCGCAAGGCACGCAAGCTGGCGCACGGCCGCGTCCTGCGCTCGCCCACTTTTTTCGAAGACGTCGTCAAAACCATCCTGACCACCAACACGTTGTGGGCCGCAACCAAGAGAATGAACCTCAATCTGATCGCGGCCTTCGGAGACTCGCCCGGAGCTGGCGGCTCCAGTGCTTTTCCCAGTCCTGAAAAGATCGCTGCCTCCGGCCTGAATGTGCTGAAGGACAAAGTACGCGTCGGCTATCGCGCCTCGGCCATCCACGAACTCGCCCAGCGTGTCGCCTCCGGTGATCTCGACGTTGAATCTTGTAAGACCTCCACGCTGCCGACGCTGGAGCTACGCAAGGAACTCCTGACGATCCGCGGCGTTGGCCCATATGCGGCGGCCAACCTGCTGATGATCCTCGGGCGCCCTGATTTCATTCCCATTGACAGCTACGCCCTGAAGATGGTCTCCCACGAGTGGCACCGAGGCCGGCCCGTGACTGCGAAACAGGTCGAGAAAGCATTCCGGAAGTGGGGGCCGTACAAAGGCCTGGCCTTCTGGTTCTGGGATTGGAAGTACAACGGAGGTTGACATGGTCCACCGCTTTGAGCATCGCAGACAGCCCCTGGCGAGCACAGGTGTCTTTTTCAGGCGCATCGTTCGCTACCTGGCATTGTCGACGGCCATCATCGTATTCTCGCTCGGGATTGGGATCGTCGGCTACCATTATCTTGAAGGCCTGCCATGGATCGACTCGCTGCTGAACGCCTCGATGATCCTGGGCGGCATGGGGCCTGTAGACACTCTGCATACCTCTGTCGGCAAGGTCTTCGCCTCGCTCTATGCCCTGTTCTCGGGCATGGTCCTCCTGGTGGCAGCCGGCGTATTGATCGCACCCGTATTTCATCGCTTTCTGCATCATTTCCACCTCGAGATCGAAAGCGAGAAGGGCGGCTGAAAGCCAAGGGAGGGCTCCATGTCAATTCAGGTGAAACGGGTTTACGCTCCCCAGAGTCCGCAGGATGGCCAGCGCCTGCTCGTCGATCGCCTATGGCCGCGCGGTCTTTCCAAAGCCTCGCTCAAGCTGGATGGATGGCTGAAGGAGCTGGCTCCAAGCACCGAGCTGCGGAAGTGGTACCGACATGACGAGCCCAATTGGGCCGAATTCCAGAAGAGGTATTTCAAGGAACTGCAGAGCCACTCAGACCTGGTGGCGGATTTGCTGCACAAATCGCGCCGTGGAAAAGTGACTCTGTTGTTCGCCGCCAAGAACGAAACCTACAACAACGCGGTCGCCCTGAAGAACTATCTGGAGCGAAGACTGCGCTGACGATGCCTGAGCCATCCCGGATCCACTTCCTGGACCAGCCCATCCAAGTCTCGTTCGATACTCCTCCGGCCCGCGAGAAGACCCCGCACTGCCCGGATGGCTTCATCTGGGAGGGCCGCAGCTACCACATCATCGAAAAGATTTCTGAATGGACCGATTTCACCCGGCGCGGGCAGGCAGAGCTGAACATGAGTACGGCGCACGCTCTGGCCGCAGCCAGTCGTGGCTCTCTGAATGTCGGGCGCTTCTTCTTCCGCGTCCGCGTCGATACCGGTCAGCTCTTCGATCTTTACTACGATCGCGCCGCAAGAAGCGCGGATGATCGCAAGGGCCGGTGGCTCGTCTACGCAGAACTGTCTGAGTAGAGTCGCCTCGGCGAGCCGCCGCTACTCCCTCGTGATCAGTCTTACCTGGCTGTCGTAGAACACGTAGTCCCACGCCCAGTTGATCAACACAACCAGCCGGTTGCGAAAGCCGATCAGCCGATAGATATGCAATACCACCCAGATGATCCAAGCGGGGTATCCACTGAAGGACAGGCCCCCGAT
>JBGPAT010000182.1:0-5888 GCA_041480885.1 Anaerolineae bacterium | reverse complement strand
CCTGGAAACTCCACGACCAGTCCGTTGCGAGGAACCTAGGTTCACTTGGCCCTTCTGCGCGCGTTCCTGGCATGTGAACTCCCCATTGCCCTGCAAGACGCGATTCAAACGGCCACTGACGGCTTGCGTGCCACCTTGGGCGACGACCTGGTACGCTGGGTGCCTGCCTACAACATTCATCTTACACTGAAGTTCTTGGGCGAAATATCCCCACCGGGCATGGATCGAATTGTATATATGCTGGCAACCGAGGCGGACAATTGGCGGGCCTTCGATGTGCATGTTGGGGGCATTGGTTCATTTCCGAGCCCTCGACGGCCCCGCGTACTCTGGATCGGAATGCAGGCTCCGGCATCGCTCGCCTCGCTTCAGCACGATCTAGAGTCTGCGAGTGCCGGGCTAGGCTACGAACCGGAAGGGCGCGGCTTTTCTCCGCATCTGACGATCGGACGGGTCCGTCACAACGCCACGCCTGCCGACTGGCAGAAAATCCAGGCCGCCGTCCGGCAAGCTGAAGTCGGCGACTTGGGCACCGCCCACGTGGGTGCAATCCACCTTTTCAAGAGCGATCTGCAACCCACAGGCCCCATTTATACGAAATTGTATACTGCCTCCCTTAGAACGGACTAGGCGATGATCAGAGTGGGGATTCTGACTGGCAAGCAGTGGATTGGCACATCAATCGGGGTGCGGCGACTATTGGCATGCAGGGTAGCACGCTCGGAAGTTCGAACTGCCCGACGGGGCTCGATGGAGCAAACCGTAGACAGGGGCAAAAAAGCTCTATTCGCCGAGCGGTCCGTGTTTCACTATGGATCGCGCGATAGGCAGGGCTGGCACTTAGCTATGCCGGAAAACTGCAGGGCTGGCAGTCTGATTCAATAATGAGGTGATTCCTGGACGCACTTGAACTGGCTCGTACAATCGTCGGGGCGCTCGAAGGAAAGAAGGGCGAGGACATCCTGCTCCTCGATCTGAAGGACATAGCTTCCTTCACAGACTATTTCGTTTTGTGCAGTGGCTCAAGCGACCGCATGCTGGACGCTCTGGCCGATGCCACACTTGAGACGGTCCGCAAGCAGCACCGTAAGAGGGGCAGAAAACAGGGGGAAGCCCGCGAGGGCTGGGTCATCGTTGACTACGGCGATGTCGTGGTCCACCTCTTTTCGACAGATCAGCGCGACTACTATGATCTTGAGGAGCTCTGGCACGACGGCAAGGTGCTGCTGCGGGTGCAGTAAGAATTAGGTCGTTGGTTTCTCAAAGATCCACTTGTCGGAGTCGCGTTTCCATTCGACCAGCTCACCTGTGCTGAACCAAAGGGCCACCTCCGCTTCCGCGTTGGCCGGTTCGTCGGAGGCGTGCGTCAAGTTCCGCCCGACTTCCAATGCAAAATCCTGCCTAACCGTTCCTGGGGCGGCTTCGGTGGGCCGAGTCGAACCCATGGTCTGGCGAACCGCTGCAATCGCGCCCGGACCTTCCCATACCATCGCCATCACCGGCGCAGACGTGATGTAGCTTATGAGTCCATCGTAGAATGGCTTGCCTTTGTGGACGGCATAATGAGTCTCCGCGAGCTGCCGACCTACATTCATGAACTTGGCAGCGACCAGCCGGAGTCCCCGGCGTTCCAGGCGGGAGATTACCTCACCGATCAGAGCCCGCTGCACCCCGTCCGGTTTCACAAGCACGAGCGTTCGTTCCACACTTCCTCCAAAGACCGAAAACTCTGGGGCGACCGGATCGGTCGCCCCAGGCTATCACCGCATTAACTCTTCCGCTTTGGTATATGCGTCCAACGCTTCTTGGAGACGATTGGCCCGCATGTACGCGTCACCCAGCGCCTGCCAGATCGGCACCTCGACCGGATATCGGTAGAGCGCGTCCCGCAGGTCACGAATGATTTCCTCAAGCGACTTGCCTCTGCGAATCAATTTGTCGTAGATGTCCAGCGCTGCCGCGATATTTCCGCGCCCCAACTCGGACTTTGCAGCACCAAGTGACGGTCCTCCGGCAGCTGAAACAGTTGCAGGGCCTGGTTTCGATCTTGGGGCGATGGAAGCCGACGCCGGGGATTCTGCCTGAGCCTTTGACAGGATGCTCGCGCCCGCGGACGCTGTCTCCTCGGCGGCAGCATGATCCCCAAGGGCTTTTGTTATTCCAGATGTCACGGCCCCGAGGGATTCTGCCGCCTCGGCGGGCTGCCAGTCGGCAGGCCGTGTGGGCTCCGCCATAGGGGCCGCAGGCTTAGGTTCAGGATGCAGCCACGCCGGCAACTCATCGGACTCGACGTCATCGGTCGGAGAGCCTGATTCTTCCTCTTCCAGACCCGCCAGCCAGTCTGGCAGGTCAGACGCCGAGGGTGATTCGGGCACGGGCTCCGCAGCCATACCAGATGGTGAGTTCGGCGCTTTCGACGTGTCCGCGTTCATCCACGCCGGTGCCTCATCAATCGACGGACTCTGCGCCAGCCTCAGACCGAGATCACTCAAAAATCCTGGTGGTTCGTGTTCTCCCAGGATCGGGCCCTCTGCCTTTTCACTATCGGCTTCTGTAACGGCGAAGTCATCCGGCTCCGAAAGCCCGCTTAGCCAGTCTGAGGACAGCGGACCCGTGCCTCGCGTCGGACCCCCCATCGGTGGAGCAGTGGCTCCTTGATTCGATTCGACATTCCCCAGGCCCCCCCCCGGCTCATCTGAGTCGCTTGCAGCGGGCTGAGCGCCAGGAGTGGAATCAAACGCATCAACCTCATACTTAGCAGGTTCCCCGATTCCTTTTGTTTTGTCGACCCCATCGGGCGCAACCTCAGAGCGGGCGTTTGGTTCCGTGACCAATTCGTCCTCTCGGGCATCTTCTTTCTCGGCGCTCTCAAAGGACGCCAGGGCGTCATACTGTTCTCCGGACGTAGCCCCGAACGAATCCAGATTTGGGGCAGGTCCCGTCGCTGCCGAACCGGGGGTCTCCCATGACTGGGGTGAATCGCTCTCCTGCGCCGGCGTCTCGACTTCGGCATTTTCAGCCTCGGTAGAGCCAGTAGAATCGTCATCGGACGGGCCGGGGGTACGTACCGCCTCGGTTGCTGGCATGCTCCAAGCCTCAGCCCCGTCGCTCGGCTCGGTCTTCGCCGGCAAGACCGCGCCCGGCAGGCCGTCGCCTTCAGACTCCATGACCGGGGAGCGCTGATCAAGGTCGCGACCACCGAGGTTCTGGAGCCAAAGAGGGGGTCCAGATTCAGACACCTGCTCGGAAGCGGGCCGCGCGCCGCCGCTTTGAACATGCCCAGTACTTCGAAGCCAGTCAGGCAATTCATCATCCGACGCCTGCGGTTCGCCTTCCGGCGGCGTCTCCTCTGTCGGAGCCGGTGCTTTCACCCATTGGGCCACCGAGCCAGGAACGACATCCGGCACGGGCTCGCTCTCCGCCCCTGCATGTACAGTCAGTTCCTGCGCCCCCTCGCCGGTCTCGATCCATCTCGCCTGCCGCAGGAAGGCAGGAATGTCGGCTTCAGGCTGCAGCAATGATGACGAGTTCGCCTTGTCAGCAGACGCGCTTGCCAGCCAGGATGGTTGATCTGCGGGGAGTCCGGTGGCAGCCGCTTCCGCTCCCGCACCAATGCCGAGGGCGTCGCCTGCGCCCGCAGCAACGGGAACCTCCTCCAACCGCTCCAGAGATACTGCAGTGTCTGCCACATGGTCTGAGTCGGAGGCTGAGTTCGGTACAAACGCGAAGTAGGGATCCAGCTCGATCAGGCGCTCGCGATATTCCTGAACCGAGTCTGCGCGCTCCGTTCCCGGCAAAATCTCGACCATGATCCGATTGGCATCCAGACAGTAAGGGTACCATGTGAGCAGTCCAGCACACACATTTGCAGCCTCAGATTTTTGCCCACTTCGGACGTAGGCTTTTGCAAGCAAGACTTGCATGTCAGTGCGCTTTGGATCCTGGTCAAGCACCGAACGAATTTCAGAGACTGCCTGACTGTAGAGGTCTCCCCGCACGTACATATGGGCTAACGCGCCACGGGTGAGCCGGATCTTGGGCGGCTCCACCCCGTCGCGACGCCCAAACAATCGTTGAAGTTCACCCTGAATGGCAGCGTTGGACGGCTGCACCTCAAACGCCCGTTGCATGTGCCAGATGGCGTCGTCCAGTTTGTCCTGATCGTCGGCAATGATACTCATGCCCACGTGTGAAACAAAATCCTCGGGGTCAGCTAACAAGACTCGCTGGAAAATATCCACCGCGTCATCATAGCGTTTGGCTTCCAGGTAGGCCTTACCAAGCAGCCGGTACGTCGCAAGATGCTTGGGAAATGTCTTCAGGATGTGATTGCAATGAGCGATGGCCTCATCCAGATGATGCCCGCGCTCAATCAAGTCCTCGATCTCGTGATCGTACGCTCTCAGGGAAATGTCCGCCATTTTCAATACCAGCCTAAGTATGCCCCAATCTTAATGAAACCGCAAGCCTGGCGACGTTTCAAGGGCGTATCATTGTGCAGATCATGTGAACATCCGAGGGCGGACGCACGCACCGAGGTCGGGTTCGCGGCCTTTGGCAGGTGGACGTCAGTTTTCCCACAGGCCTTGTGCCTCACGAGCACCTATGGAGGTGCATTCTCAAACGTAGAAAAGCGGTAGCGGGGACGTCAGTTCGTCGCTGAAGACGTGAGCCTCCAGGGCGCGTCGCAGCGCTTCGGCCAGCCTTTGTTCGTCGTTCGCATGGATGGTAAAAAGCGGTTCACCTTGCTCCACCCGATCGCCCACTTTGTGATGGACAATGAAGCCCACCGCATGGTCCACCAGGTCAGACTTGGCGGCGCGGCCCGCTCCCAGGACGAGCGCCGCCTCGCCCACGCCGCGTGCACCGACCTGCGCAAGCCAGCCGGAGCGCGGCGCACCGACGATCTCGACGATTTTCGCCTTGGGGAGTTTTTCGGGATGATCCACATAGGACACGTCCCCTCCTTGGGCTTTTACAAGCACGCGGAATCGTTCAAAGGCCGCCCCGTTCGCGAGGGCAGCCTCGGCCATGGCTCGGCCTTGATCCAGATTCGTTGCACGATGCCCGATAACCAACATGTGGGCACTCACGTGGAGGCAATGTTCACGGAAATCGGGTGGCCCCCCTCCGTGCAATGCTTCGATGGCCTCCGCGACTTCCAGTGCATTGCCCACCGCGTGTCCCAGCGGCTGGTTCATATCGGAGAGGAGGCACACCGTCTGCCGTCCGGCCAGCGCGCCGATCTTCCCCATCAGGTCGGACAATTCACGCGCCATTTCGAGGGTCTCCATGAAGGCCCCTTGCCCAACCTTCACATCCAACACAATGGCTTGGGCACCGCCGGCGATCTTCTTGCTCATGATGGACGATGCAATTAGCGGAATGGACGGAACGGTCCCAGTCACATCGCGCAATGCGTAAAGCTTGCCATCTGCTGGTGCAAGATCAACGGATTGACCGGTAAGTACAATTCCTTTTTCCCGGAGTTGCCGCTTGAACTCGTCCGTATTCAGATCCACACGGTAGCCCGGAATCGATTCCATTTTGTCCAGCGTACCGCCGCTGAAACCGAGGCCGCGTCCAGACATCTTGCCAACTGGCAAACCGCATGCGGCTACCGCGGGCAGCACAGTCAGCGTCGTTTTGTCGCCTACGCCGCCAGAGGAATGCTTGTCCACGGCTATGTCCACGATTCCCGTCAGGTCCAGGATCCGACCCGAGTGTGCCATCGCCAGTGTGAGATCGCTGGTTTCCTGGGCGCTCATACCATTCAGAACGACGGCCATAGCCCAAGCCGAGACCTGATAATCTGGGATTTCGCCCGTGACGAGGCCCTGTACAAAGAAACCGATCTCTTCCTTGCTGAGCTCTTCGTGGTCGCGTTT
>JBGPAT010000181.1:0-5889 GCA_041480885.1 Anaerolineae bacterium | reverse complement strand
CCGGCGCTCGCCTCCCAGAGTTATCAAGGCTGCGCTGCCGGTTATTCCTATGATCCAAACTATCAATGCTGCCAGGCGACGACCGGGGGGGCCTACCCGGGCTGCCCCCTTGGATCCGCTTTTGACACGACGCAGAATACCTGTGTGCCGCAGCAAGTACGGTTGAGTGGCCCTGGATGTGTGACGGTGTCCGTGTACACTGCGAAGTGTGCAGAATTCAAAGATGTCTGCTCAATCATCAAGGATGAGGCCCCCTGCCGGCGCAATCCGGCCTGCCAGTGGGATGATAGAAAGGGCTTGTGCACTCCGAAGAAGCCCCAACCGTGATGCTGGCCTTCCTAGGTGCCGTGAGTTCTCTTTGTCGTTAGACCAAAGGGGGGTGGCGTGAGCCCCAGTCCGTTTCTCGCTCGTATGCTCGCGCCGCCTGGAGAACCCTCGACTCATTCCAGGCGGGGCCCACTATCTGCAGCCCGATTGGCAGCCCAAGGCGGCTCATGCCGCATGGGATCGAAATGGCAGGCAGCCCGGCTAGGTTGAATGGAGCAGTGAATCGCGTTAGGGGGCGTGCTTGCTCGACCGCGTCGTTGCCCAGGATCAGCGGTGCGGTGACCGGCGTCGTGGGCAACACTAGAATGTCGTAGTCCCCAAAGAACTTCAGAAAGCGGTGTTTCAGCTCGGTCTGCGCATGGCGTGCTAGGCTGTACTCTGTGGACGTCGTGCTGCGGCCGGCTTCAAGGCGCCGGCGCACGTCTTCGCCGAACCAGTCTGGATGCTCAGCCAACCGTTGACGGTGAAAGGCCGCGCCATCTGCCTGCGTCATGACACCATTGGCTGCCGCGGCCTCCCGCAGGTACGCAACGTCGACCTGCTTCACCACGGCTCCCAGATGGCCCAAGACTTCCGCGGACCCATGGACGGCTTCCACGACCTCCGGCTCTGCCGCCTCTACGTATATGCCTGCGCCTATGGCGACGCGCCAGCCCGCGATCCCGCCTTCGATGTCCTTCCTATAGTCCTGAGCCGTCACATTGGCAGAGTATGGATCATCGGGGTCGTATCCCGAAATGACCTGTAGCAGCAAGGCTGCGTCCCTGACAGTCCTCGTAAGCGGTCCGGCATGATCCAGGTTCCAGGACAGCGGAATGACGCCTCGCAGGCTGACCCTTCCGTATGTTGGCTTGAAACCCACCACGCCGCAAAGCGCAGCCGGTATCCGGATCGAGCCGCCCGTGTCCGTTCCGAGGGCAGCCAAGGCCATGCCCGCCGCCACGGCCACGGCCGAACCCCCGGAAGAGCCGCCGGAAATACGCGCCTCATCCCATGGATTGTGGCAGGTACCGTAGTGCGGGTTCAACGTCGTGATCCCCAAAGCGATCTCGTGCATATTCGTCTTGCCGATGAGGACAGCTCCCTCGTCCTTGATCCTGCGTACCACGGCGGCATCCTCATTAGGAACATAGTCTTGGAAGAAAAGAGCCCCGGCAGTGGTACGCACCTTTGCCGTTTCAAAGAGGTCCTTGACGGCAATTGGAACGTCTTGTACGGCCCCGGCGTGCTGAGCATTGGAACGCCGCGCCGCAGGGTCGGACAATGCGGGATTCAGCCGGGAACCGGTCACATCCCCGCTCTCGCCCGCCGGGTCGCATACTGTGATGAAGGCGTTCAATCTGGGGTTGAGTCTATCGATCTGATGCATACACGCCTGCTTCAGTTCCAGTGGCGACAAGGAGCCCGCCTGCATCTGATGCATGGCCTCATGTACTGAAAGCAGATTCGGTGCGTCCATCCCATCCATTATAATATTTCCGTATGCTGAGGACGGTTCGCCCGGCCACGCGTTTCCGTACCTTCCTTCTGATCCTGTCTGCGTTCGGGATAGGGTTCATCTTGCTGGCCACATCGAAGTATGGCGCAGGTGTCTCCTCCGACGCGGCCCGCAATCTCTCGACTGCCGATAGTCTACTGGCAGGTCAGGGCTTCGTCGACATGGTCGGCGCTCCGTTGATCCTGTGGCCCCCGCTCTATCCACTCATTTTGGCGGCGCTGAGCTGGCTGACGAATTGCACAACCTTTCAGGCTGCCTGGTACCTAAACATCGTACTTTATGCCGTCAACATCTGGCTTGCTGGCTGGCTCTTATATCGGATTCTCCGGGGCAGGGCATTCTGGGCAGGCGCTGGCGCGTTGATGATATTGCTGTCGCGGTCGGCGCTGCGCATCCATGCCAACGTGGCTTCCGAGCCCCTCTTTGAAACGCTCATGCTGCTCTTCTTCTTAGCGGCAGCCAATTGGCTGGAAGATGCGTCACCCCGCGCTCTCCGGGTGATGTGCCTGTTGGCAGGCCTCGCATCGATGCAGCGTTACCTGGGTGTCGTCCTCATCGCTGTGGCCGCAGTCGTTATCTTTCGTAGGGAGCGTCTTCGCGGAATCGGGAATGCCGCCATCCCTCTGCTGACCGCGCTCGCGCCTATTGCTGCCTGGCTGCTACTGCACAACTACGCGGTGAGCGGCACTCTCTTCGGGCCGCGCGACCTGGGGGCCATGTTTCCGCTCGAGAATGTCAGTCTGTCGCTCACCAAGATCATGTGGTGGTTTGTCCCTCGCGTAGCGTTTCTTGACCCTCTGCTCCTGGCGCCGTGGATTCCGGTGGCGTTCCTTACACTGCTCTTGATCACAATCAACCGGAAGACCGACTGGCTCAAGTGGTCGCATGCCATATCGGATCCCTATGTCTGGCCCGCCTTGTTGTTTTCGCTGTTGTACTTCTTTCTACTGGCCTTCACCGTGGTGACTGCCGACCATCTTGACTTGACCTCCGATCGGTACTACGTGGTGATCCTGCCCGTCGTCGTAGCCCTGCTTTTCATCAGCTTTGACATCCTGGTCCTGGCTCACATCAACCCGCATACGCGCGTGGTCTCGTACGTGCTGGCCGGCCTGATGGCGCTCTGGTTCGCCTATCCCCTCTACAGTCTGCAGGTCTATCTGCGCCAAGCTCTGGTGCACGGGGAACCAACCAATTACAACATTGCCAACTCGGCCAACTTCCGTGAGATGAGCGTGGTCAAGGCCGCGCAACCGATCCTGGAGAAAGACCCGTCGGCTCTCGTCTACAGCAACTACCTGAATATTGTCTGGTTCATATATCACCACCCGGTGCAGACGCTGCCCTTCGAGGACGCAACTCAGACTAGAACTCAGCGCTTGATCGCGCTAAAGCAGTATTACCCCAATTGGCCTCCACAGGCGGGATACATCATCTGGTTCACACCGAATCAGTATCACCATATTGTCAGCCCCGAGGAACTGATCACCATTTCCGATCTGAGGCTGCTTTACCAAGACAAGACGGGTCAGATATACGCTGTCCAGCCGAAACACTAGAGGCGGCCCGAAGCTCATGATTGGTCCTTCGGAGCCGCGAACTCCAGTTCGTGGTTCGACCGCCGCGCTAGCCTAGCACGTCGCGCAGTTGGGCCGAACGGAAAGCCTCCGCGATGCCGTTGACGGCAGACATGGGAGGCGCCACTAACCTCTGATCTTGCTCAAGGGTGGAATTTCAGCCAATTGGCCAGATTCAGTATCGATTCTCCCTGCTATCTTCGCCTATCAAGAGAGAAAGCTCCTTCCGAGCGCAGATCGCACCCGGATAGGACATTTCTCCTATTCTCTTTCCTCGGTTTGTTTGTTATGAACTATGCCATAACGGACTCTTCAGTCAAAAGGAGGCTTAGATGCAAGAGACACGTTTTTCTCTCGCAGCGATTAGTGTGCTGATGGTGGTCATGGTTGCGGCCTGTGCCCCGGCCGCCACGTCCAAGGCGGCTGCGCCCGCGGCGGCCGGAAATGCAGCAGTCCCTCTATGCAAAAGCCCGACGGCCTGCACGGCCCCCACGGCCGAGCAGAATAAGGTGGATTGCGTGAACAAGATGCCCTATACGAACGTCGTCGTGCCGCCGGGAACAACATTCGAAGTGCTTGACAAATCAGGTGACTTCAAGTGCTCGGATAGCGGGATTAGCGTCAATGGCAAATCGGTAATCGCATGCTACGGAAAGGAGCTCTATTCGTTCGATGTCAAATTGACGAATTCAGCGTGCGGCGGGGCCGCGCTCGTGACTGGCACCGGCCAGTGTGAGCAAGGCTACGGCTACGACGCGGCTCAAAAGTGTTGTGCACCAGTATCCGGTGATTCCGCCGGCTCAACGACCGTCAAGGTCGATCTGGGTGCCTGTCCTCTTCGCCTTGTGCCCGCGCCCTGAATTCGGCTGGCTCGGCCAAGATAGTGATAAGCCCCCGCCTCAGGCGGGGGCTTATTGTTTGCCCTTGCTGCAGGTTCCAGGATCCTAGAATAGGCCGACCACCTTGCCAGACTTGAGATCCAGATCAACATCATAGAACACTGGCCGTGTAGGAAGGCCTGGCATCGTACTCATCTTGCCCAGAAGGGGATAGATGAAGCCGGCACCGACAGACGCCCGCACTTCGCGCACGCTGATGCGGAAACCGGTCGGCGCTCCCTTGACGCCCGCGTCGGCCGTAAACGAAAGGTGCGTCTTTGCCATGCAGATCGGTAGTTTGTCGAAGCCTAGCCGACTGTAGCGGGCGATCTGCTCTTCGGCTTCCGGACTGTAGTCCACACCGTCCGCGCCATATATCTGCTTGGCAATGGTCTCGATCTTCTGCTTGATTGGCCATTCGAGCGGATACAGGAACTTGAAGTCCGTGGGCTTCTCGGCGGCTCTGATAACTGCCTCAGCGAGCTTGACTGCGCCCGCTCCCCCGTCGGCCCAGTGGGTCGACACGACGGCATCCGTCGCTCCAAATTCCAATGCGGACTTGCGGATGAGTTCCACCTCGGCCGCCGTGTCGGTGGCAAATGAATTGACGGCCACCACGACATTTACCCCGAACTTCCTGGCATTCTCAACGTGGCGCTTCAGATTCGGCAGGCCCTTGCGAAGCAAGTCCAGGTTCTCGTCCGTGTATTCACTGGCCAGGGGCTTCCCAGCCACCACCTTGGGACCGCCGCCGTGCATCTTGAGTGCCCGTACAGTCGCGACCAGCACCACAACTTGAGGGATCAGTCCGCTGTAGCGGCACTTGATGTCGAAGAACTTCTCCATGCCGATGTCCGCGCCAAAGCCAGACTCGGTGATCACATAATCGGCCAGCTTGAGGGCGATCTTGTCCGCCAGAATCGAACTATTGCCGTGTGCGATATTGGCAAAAGGTCCTGCGTGAACGAAGGCGGGCGTTCCCTCGAGCGTCTGCATTAGATTGGGCTTGATCGCATCCTTCATCAGCACGGTAAGTGCCCCAGCCACGCCCAGGTCCTCCGCGGTCACGGCCTCGCCCCTCTTGTTGGTGGCGACGACCATGGCGCCGAGCCGGTCGCGCATGTCCTCAATGCCGGTGGTCAGCGCTAAGATCGCCATGATCTCGCTTGCCACCGTGATGTCGTATCCTGACCGGTGCTCAAAGCCCTTCTCATCGGGCCCGAGGCCGACCTCTATCGTTCGCAGCATCCGATCGTTCACATCTATCACCCGCCGCCACGTGACCGTTGCGGGATCAATGTCGAGCCGAGCAAAACGGCTGCGCTCATCTGCGCTCAGTTCATTGGGATCGGTCTTATCAATCCCAAGCTTCTTGAGCCTGCGCAGCATCGTGGGGGAGAACCGGCGCGCTCCCTTCTTGTCTGGCGGGCAGAGCGCGTCGAAAAGCTTCGTATCATCTTGCTGTGATTCATGCATCATCCGCACATCCAAGGCCGCGGCGCATAAATTGTGCGCGGCCGTGATGGCGTGGATGTCGCCGGTAAGGTGCAGGTTGAAATCCTCCATGGGTACCACCTGCGCGTATCCACCGCCGGCCGCGCCGCCCTTG
>JBGPAT010000180.1:0-5905 GCA_041480885.1 Anaerolineae bacterium | reverse complement strand
TGGAACGCCTCCAAGGATTCTCTTCAGATCCGACGCCATGCTGGTCTATTCGACTTGTTCGATCTTCCACTCCAACCGTGGTCGTACCGATCCGTGACGAAGCTCCGGCCATTGTGTGCCGGGCGCTCCAGAGATGTCCACGTTGAACGACAGAGCATTCTCGTCCATGAAATACCTTCGCACGCCGAATGAACTGGCGTTCACTCCAAGCGTATATCGCCCTTCGTTGAGCAGATCTGCGGGCAGCGTGCAGCGACTGCAATAATGGCCTGGCCTGCGCGCGCCGAACTTCTCAAATTGCCCCGCGTCGTCCACATCGAACGCCGTGAAGACGTATTCGCCGCGCATGGTGCTCAGGTACATCCCAACTCGCAGTCCGGTCAGCGGTGCTGCCAGCCGATATTCCCATTCAATGGTCGCTGGCTCTGTCGAACGGATTGTATCCACTATCCTGCCGCGTGCATCCTTGAGCCGCAGGGAGATCGGCTTGAACGGCGCCGCGGATGCGGGAATGTCTTGCGGCTCCCATTTGCGTTCGCCGCTATCCGCCTGGCCGGACGCCAAATAGAAATCCACGGCCTCCTGCGTGGGTCCGCGCATGAGCAACTGCCCTTTCTTCAGGACGATGGTTTCCTGCGTCAGTCTCAGTATGGCTGACATATTGTGACTGACGAACAGCACCGTTCGCCCCTCTTGAGCCACGTCGCCCATCTTACCCAAGCATTTCTTCTGGAACTCCGCGTCGCCGACTGCCAGGACTTCGTCCACCACCAAGATCTCCGGTTCAAGGTGCGCCGCCACGGCGAAGGCCAGTCGCAGATACATTCCCGAGGAGTATCTCTTTACAGGCGTGTCGACGAACTGCTCGACCTCGGAGAAGGCGACAATTTCGTCGAATTTCCGGTCAATTTCCGCTCGCCGCATCCCCAGTACGGCGCCGTTCATGTAGATGTTCTCGCGCCCCGTAAGCTCAGGATGGAAGCCCGTGCCGACCTCGAGCAGCGAGCCCACGCGGCCTCGCACCGTTACGAGACCTTTGGTCGGCTCCGTGACCCTAGAAAGAACCTTCAGAAGTGTGCTCTTTCCGGCACCGTTACGCCCGACGATTCCGAGCACCTTCCCTGCCTCGACCTCGAACGAGACATCATCCAGCGCCCAAATGTAGGAGGCCGTGCTTCCCCCCCTCACTCCCTTGCCCCTCAGCGCTCTCGCAAACCGCACAGGGGTCATGGCAACATCCATCAGCACGTCACGCAAGAGACCGTAGCGGAACCGGCTCTGCGCCGCTCCGATGCGATATCGCTTGCTCAGGTGTTGGACGGAAACTGCGATAGCCATCTATATCGTGTCGGCGAAAGTGCGTTCCATGGATCGGAAGTAGAACAGCCCGCTGATCAGAAACAAGATGGAGATCCCGATCGAGACAGCCATGTTGAGGTTGGGTCCTGTGTTGGTGCCTAGCAGCGCCCACCGGAAACCGTTGACAACGCCGGCCATCGGGTTGAGCGAGTAGGCAAGTTGCCACTTCGCCGAGATGACCTTCGCCGAATACGCCACTGGAGTTAGAAAAAGCCAGAACTGCGTCAGGAAAGGTAGCACGTAGTTGACGTCCCGATACTGCACGTTGATGGCGGAAAGCCACAGGGCCACGCCCAGCGCTGTGCTAACCGTCAGGAGCAGGAACAAAGGCAGAGTCCAGATTGCAGCCGTGGGTGTCATGCGGTAGTAGATCATCATGACGATCAGAATCAGGAATGCGATCGCAAAGTCCACCAGACCGCCCAGCACCGAAGCCAGGGGCAGTACAAGCCGGGGGAAGTAGATCTTCGTGACCATATTCTGGTTTGCAGTCAGTGACCGGCTTGCGTTGTTGAGGGCAGCCGTGAACAAACCCCATGGCAGCAGCGCGGTGTACGAGAATATCGGATACGGAATTCCCTCGGTCGGAACCTTAGCGATGGTGCCGAATACAAAGTTGAAAACCAGCATTGTCAGCACTGGCTGGATCACAGCCCAGGCAGCCCCCAGGAGCGTCTGCTTGTAGCGAACCTTGATGTCGCGCCAGATCATGAAGTAGATCAGTTCGCGGTACTCCCAAAGATCGCGCAGATTGAGCGCCGCCAGGCCCGAAGAGGGCTTGATATGAATTGTTACGGGCTCCCGGATCAGTTCCATTGTTCTTGCCATTGCTCACTTGATCTTCGATCGGTTCTCCTCGAACCACGCGATCGTGCGGCGCATGCCTTCCTCAAAAGGCATATGCGCTTGCCAGCCAAACAGCTCTTTGGCCCGCTTGACGTCCAGCCCGCGGCGAGGTTGTCCGTTCGGCTTGTCAGTCTGCCACACTAGGTTCCCTTCAAAACCTGTAAGGTGCATGATTAGCGCCGCCAGATCCCGGATCGAGATTTCATAGCCCGACCCGAGATTCACCGGATCCGGGCCGTCGTACCTTTCAGCCGCACTGACAATACCCTCTGCGGCATCTTCGACGTAGAGGAATTCGCGAGTTGGCGAACCATCGCCCCAGAGCGCCAGCTCGTCCTCGCCTCTATCCCTGGCCTCAATTGCCTTCCGGATCAGCGCGGGGATCACATGCGAGGTCTTCAGATTGAAGTTGTCGCCTGGTCCGTACAGGTTGACGGGCAGCAGAAAAATGGCATTGAAGCCATACTGCTGGCGATATGCCTGCGCCTGCACCAACATCATCTTCTTAGCCAGCCCGTAAGGCGCATTTGTCTCTTCCGGATATCCGTTCCACAAATCGTCTTCGTTGAATGGCACCGGCGTAAACTTGGGATAGGCACATACAGTGCCAATCGCCACGAATTTGGCTATACCTCGCCTATGTGCCTGGTGCATCAGTTCGACCCCCATCATCAAATTGTCATAGAAAAATTCCGCCGGATGCTCCCGGTTGGCGCCGATCCCTCCGACGTTGGCGGCCAGATGGATCACGACCACTTTCTTGGGATCGATCCGATTCAGGGCGTCCCCGTACATTCTGGAGATATCGTTCGCCTGAACCAGGTTGTAATCTTCGATCCTTGGGACGAAAATGTCCGCAGCTCCCAGCTCTTTCAGTTTCCGCGTGACACACGAGCCGAGAAAGCCTGCCCCGCCCGTTACAATTGCCCGCTTCCCTTGCCAAAGCGCACCTGCCATTCATAACTCCTATTGGACGATGAATTGAGCATTGCGATATCGTTGGTTGAGCGGGTCAAGGATGAGATCCGTCTTCAGTGCAAATAGGAGATCCCTGATGCCGTCATCGACATCCAGCGTTGTCTCAAAGCCCAGTTCACGGCTGATCTTCCCAAACGACACCGTGATGTCGCGCATGTCTCCCCCAAAGGTTAGGTCTTTATACTCAACCTGGGTCTCCGGCATGCGCTTGAGGACCAGGGTCACGATCTGATCCTTAGTGTGATTCCCGTTCTCGGCCCCGAGATTGTACACCTCCCCGCGAACCTGCTCCAACGGGGCATCCAAGGCCAGCCTCATCCCGCGCACCACGTCGCGCACGTGCACAAAAGATCGCGAGTAGCCACGCTGGTAGATCAAAAGGTGCCGTTTTGTGTACGCGTCCAGCACGAACTGATTGACGATCAGGTCGAACCGCGTACGGGGAGAGACGCCATAGAGCGTGGCCAGCCGCAGCACGACCGGCGCAGTAGGCGAATCCCTTCTCCGAAGCAGGTACTCCTCGGCTGCGACCTTCGTTTCAGCATAAAGCGATTGGGGATTCAGTGGCGAACACTCCGTAACAGGCTTGCCATCGCTGGTCATGCCGTAGTTGCTGTAGGTCGACGAGAAAATCAGTCTCTGCACATCGAGGTCGCACGCCTGTTGGAAGACCAGCTCTGTCGCCTCCACGTTGTATCGCCATGCCACCTGCCTGCCCACCGCTTGGCAGGCGGGAAAACCAACAATTGCCGCCAGGTGCACGATCGCCTCCGGCTTGGGCCACGCCCGAGCGGCAGAGGAGTCGCCGCGCACGGCATCCTTGATGGCCCGTAGCTCCGTCACGTCGGCCTTCACAAAATGGAAATTGGGATGTTGGAGGAACGGCACCAGCGACTCGCCGCCGAACAGCAGCTCATCGACGACGGTCACACGGAAGCCCACTCTCAGCAGCTCAGCGGCCAGCAGGGAACCGATGTATCCTGCGCCCCCAGTGACCACGATGTGACGGTCGGTTGTCACGCTGGCCTCCCCATGTTGAGGATGACTTTCCAGCCTTTCAGCTCGAGAGCCGGCGCCTCGGCATCCTGTACGACGCTGAAACCCTGCTCGAGGCACGTAAGTCTGCAAATATCGGCCACGTCCCCGTCCCCTAGGATCCGCACTCGTGTGAAGCCGGCCTTCCGGACCGTCTCAAGGTGCTCCTTGATGCGCACTCGCGTTCTGCGGTAGAGATCGAACGAGCGTTCGATGTAGTCGAGTGTCAGTCGGGCACGTAGTGCGATTCCCTCAGGCGTAATGATATACCGCAGTTTCTTGCGCTCGGCCCGCTGGACTTTGACATAGCCCTTGGCAACTAGTCTTTTTAGATGCCAATTGACAGTGCCCACCGCCATGCCCAGCTGATCTGCGAGCGTGGCCTGGTTGACGTCGGGATCACTCTCGACGTGCTCCAGCAGTGTCAGTTCACGGGCTGTGTCTTTAGGGGCTTCCATCCGACCAAAATTCAGCGGTTGAATTATAACACAGGCCTTCTCAGGAGCGTGTTACCCGCGTACAATCAAGGCGTGCCGAACGAAACCTCTGCATCTGATCCCACCGAGATGTCCTATAGGGCAGCCCGTGTGGCCCATTGGGACGGCATCGCCCGGCGGCGCGACACTGGAACCAGCTGGGGCGGAAGCTATCATGGCCGCATCAACGAGATCTACGGCTTGCTGGTCAGCCGAGGTTCGCGGGTATTGGAGATCGGATGCGGCGTCGGTGACCTGCTCTCGAGCCTTAGCCCGGCACGCGCCTTGGGCGTGGATTTTTCCGATGAGATGCTTAACCGTGCGCGGGTGAGACACCCCGAGGCACAGTTCGTCCGCGCCGACGCTCATGACCTCACCGCCATCCAGGAGGTTTTTGACGTCATCATTTTCTCCGATCTTGTGAATGATCTTTGGGACGTGCAGGCCGCCCTGCAGCAGATCCGACGGCTCTGCCTCCCTTCAACTCGGGTCATCCTCAATTTCCACAGCGGGCTATGGCAGCTTCCCCTCGCAATTGCTCAATGGCTGAGACTGGCAAATCCCATGCTGCCCCAGAATTGGCTCACGCCGGAGGATGTCCGAGGGATGCTTGGCCTGGCCGGTTTCGAGACTGTTCGCTGCTGGCACGAAGTACTTTGGCCGCTGCCTTTGGGTGGGCTGCCAAACAAAGTCCTTGCCCGGCTGTGGCCGTTCAACGAATTCACTTTGGCAAATTTCGTCGTCGCGCGACCGCGCCCCGAACCCGCCGTCGAGGCGCCTAGCGTTTCCATCATAATCCCCGCACGGAACGAAGCCGGCAATATCAAGGCCATATTCGAACGCGTCCCGCGACTGGGACGCAGCACCGAGCTGGTATTTGTGGAGGGACATTCCCGGGACGACACATCCGGCGCTATCCAGCGCGAGATGGCGGTTCATCCGGAGACATCGAGCAGGCTTCTCCACCAATCCGGTGTCGGCAAGGCGGACGCTGTTCGCCTAGGTTTCGCCCACGCCAAGGGCGAGGTCCTCATCGTCCTCGACGCGGACCTGACCGTCCGACCTGAGGATCTCCCCCGGTTCTATGAGGCCTTATGTAGCCGACAGGGCGAATTCATCAACGGGGTTCGCCTGGTCTATCCGATGGAAAAGGAAGCCATGCAAGGGCTGAATCTCCTCGGCAACAAGCTGTTTAGCATGGCCTTCTCGTG
>JBGPAT010000179.1:0-5943 GCA_041480885.1 Anaerolineae bacterium | reverse complement strand
GCCCGAGATCGCCTACTGGATCAGCCGCCCGATCCAACGCGCGCCGGCATCGCTTTCTGGCCCAGAGCACCAACAACTGCGCCGCCTGGCTCGGCGCACCTGGCTCTTCTTTGAACAGTTTGTTGGGCCCGAAGATCACTGGCTGCCCCCCGACCATTTTCAAGAAGCGCCGCGCGGGACGGTCGTGCACAGCACTTCTCCCACCGACCTGGGACTGCTGCTCCTTTCCACCTTGGCAGCGTACGACCTTGGCTATATTGGTTTGTTGGATCTTTCGGCACGTCTGCGGGATACCTTGGAAAGCATGGAGCATCTCGAAACCTACGAAGGTCATTTCTTGAACTGGTACGACACTCGCAGTCTCGAGCCCCTCACACCCCGTTACGTATCCACAGTGGACAACGGAAATCTGGTCGCTTCTCTTCGGACGCTTTGGCAAGGATGTCGGACGCTTCCTCGCCAACCAGTCTTGCGCTGGCAGAACTGGGAGGGGCTGCTCGACACGATGAGTCTCCTGGATGAAGTGGCGAACGATCTTCCAGCGGACAGCCTCAAGCCAGCCATTACCTCGTTCCGGACCCACGTTGCGCAAATGCGGCAGCACGTGTCGTCAGCGCAAGTGCATCCTGAAGCCTGGGCGCCACTGCTGAACCGTTTGAGGGGCGAGGACTGGACTGAACTCAATCGGGCGTTGATGTCATTGGCCGAATCGAACGCGGCCACGGTGGATGCGGGCGTGCTGCACCGGCTGGTCTATGTTGCTGACCGGGTGCAGAACCAGCTCTTCAGTATCCAGCGCCATATGGAGCAACTCTCCCCCTGGTTGATCTCTCTGGGCGGGCTTCCCAGTTTGTTCACGAATCCTCAACTGCCGGCTGCCTTTCGTGAGGTCTGGCAGGCGCTGCGAAACGCCTTATCCGCCGCCCCGAACCTTGAAGAACTGGATCAAGTTTGCAAGGCAGGCCTGACCCGGCTGGCTGAACTCCAGGGCCAACTGGAAAAAGTAGAGAAATTCTCCGACCAGGTGCAAGAAGCACGTGATTGGTGCGCGCAGCTGGCCGGAAGATTGGAATCCGCCGCGACGGCTGCCGACGCGCTGTTGGTCGGCTTTCGAGAGATTGGAGAAAGTTGCGAACGGTATTGCCAGGCCATGAATTTCGGCTTCCTGTTCGACCGCCAACGCCAGTTGTTTCATATCGGCTACAACGTGACAGCAGAAAAACTGGATGGCAATTACTACGATTTGCTAGCCTCGGAAGCGCGGATCGCCAGCATTGTGACTATCGCCGAGAATCAGATTCCCCCTAGCCATTGGCTGCACCTGGGTCGTCCGCTCACCCAGGTCGATGGCGCTCGCGCTCTTTTGTCCTGGGGCGGGACCATGTTTGAGTACCTGATGCCGGCCCTGATGCTGCGGACCTACGAGGGGACATTGTTGCAGCAGAGCGGTCTTGCCGCGGTGGACATCCAGATTGCCTATGGCCATCAAAAGAAGGTTCCTTGGGGCATTTCCGAGTCGGGATACTACGCGTTTGACGCGAACCAGAATTATCAATACAGGTCCTTCGGCGTTCCCGGTTTGGGATTCAAACGTGATTTGGATCAGGATTTGGTGGTTGCGCCCTACGCCTCGCTCCTGGCCCTCTCGCTACGGCCGCGCAAGGTTGCAGATAACATCGCGCGCCTGATCAAAATGCAGACTCTGGGCACATACGGTTTCTATGAATCCGTTGATTTTTCGCCATCCAGGCTCGCGCTGGGAGAGACGCATGCCATCGTGCATTCGTACATGGCGCATCACCAAGGCATGATCCTGCTCTCGCTCCTCAACTACTTGCACGACGATGTGATGGTGCGTCGTTTCCATGCCGATCCGCTCGTGCAGAGCGTTGAGCTCCTCCTCCAGGAAAAGGTGCCGTACGATGCGCCGTCCGAGTCTCCGCAAGCGGGAGACGCCCGAGGCGCACAGCGAGATGCAGTCCAGCGCCAGAAGATCGCTTTGCCCTGGACTGTTCCCGTGCAGTCGCCCACGCCGCAGGCTCACTTCATCTCGAATGGGCGCTACGGCGTGCTCGTTACGGGTGCGGGATCTGGCTTCAGCAGTTTGCAGGACATGGACCTCACCCGTTGGCGCGCCGACGCGACGAGCGAGGGCTGGGGAACCTGGATCTATCTCCAAGACACGGAGAGCGGCGACCTGTGGTCAGCCGCGTACCAGCCGACTGCTGCCTCGTGCGAAAGCCTGGCTGTGCAGTTCTATCCCCACATGGCAGAGTTTCGGCGCAGCGATCACGGCATCGGTCTGACCATGGAAATCACCGTTGCACCGGACGAGGATGTCGAGATTCGTCGCGTCTCGCTGACAAATCACACAGATCGCGTCCGGCGAATTGCCTTGACGAGCTATGGCGAGGTTATCCTCGCACCACAAGCCGCAGACGCGGTGCATCCAGCGTTCAACAAGATGTTCGTCGAAAGTGAGTATGTGCCCGAAACCAACGCACTGCTCTTTCGGCGTCGTCCGCGTTCACCGAGCGAGGCACCAATCTATCTGGCACACTCCGCGGTTGTTTCGCCGGGACACAAAACCACAGGCGCGCACGAGAGCGATCGGGCCCGATTCGTGGGCCGGGGACAGACTCTTCGCGCTCCGGTAGTGTTGAACGGGGGCAGTGCGGGCCTTTCAGGAACTACTGGCGCGACGCTTGATCCCATCATGGCTCTGGGTCAGAACGTCGAGCTGCAACCGCATGCGTCGGCTCAGGTGAGTTTCATCACGCTCGTGGCGAACTCACGTGAAAAGGCATTGGTGTTGGCGCGCCGCTATCAAGGGGCGCGTGTGATCGTACGCGCGTTTGAGCAAGCGCGCGACCGTGCAGAAGTGGAAATGCACGAATTCGACCTGACGACGGCCGATCTGGAACCGATCCAACAACTCCTGTCGGCCCTGCTTTTTCCCTGCGCCGCGTTGCGCACCGATCCTGCGACGCTCGCCTCGAATCGCAAGGGGCAGCCGGGACTATGGCCTTTTGGCATCTCCGGCGACTATCCGATATTTCTGGTACGCCTGGATAAATCGGACGACCTGACTCTGGTGGAAAAAGCGCTTCAGGCGCACGCCTACTGGCGCACGCGGCAGATCAAGATTGATCTGGTCATTCTCAATCAACAGGCGACGAGCTACGGCCAGGAATTGCGCGAGCAACTACACCGCCTGCTCGTCAAGCAGAACAGTGAGGACTGGTTCAACCGGCGCGGCGGCATCTTTATTCTCTATGCGGACCAACTGAGCGATCCCGACCGAGTGCTGTTGGAAACCGCCGCGCGCGTCGTGCTCGATGGCGCAAAAGGTTCCTTGGCGCAGCAGCTGCAGGCTTTTCAGAAGGCGCCGACGCGATTACCTCCCTTTGTGGCAGTCCCTCCGGATTCAATCGAAGAGGTGACACCGCCGCTTGCTCGCCCGGGCGAACTCGTCTTCGATAATGGACTGGGCGGGTTTAGCCCCGATGGACGCGAGTACGTGATTCATCTGGAGCCCGGCGAATGGACTCCGGCTCCATGGATCAACGTCATCGCCAATCCCGACCTTGGCTTCACAGTCTCCGAAACCGGTGCCGGCTGCACTTGGTGGGGCAACAGCAGTGAGAATCGGCTCACGCCTTGGTCAAACGATCCGGTCACCGATCCGCCGGGCGAGGCGATCTACTTGCGCGATGAGGAGACGGCCGAGGTGTGGTCACCGACGCCAGGGCCGTGTCGCGCATCGGCGCCGTATCAGGTCCGCCATGGCGCCGGTTACTCTGTTTTCGAACACAACAGCCACGGGCTTAAGCACCGCCTCCGGCTCTTTGCCGCGCAGGATGCGCCGGTCAAAGTCGTGCAATTGCGCTTGGAGAATACATCGGCACTGACGCGGCGGATCACGGCGACGTTCTATGCCGAATGGGTCTTGGGTGTGACGCGCGACACCACGCAACAATATGTCGTCTCCGAATTTGACGACGGGCGCCAGGCACTCCTGGCACGCAATACGTACAACAAGGAATTTGGCGAGCGCGTCGCTTTTGTGGCCGCCAACAAGAGACTTCACGGCCTGACAGCGGATCGCGCAGAGTTCCTGGGTCGTCTCGGGAATCTGTCACATCCAGCCGCGCTGGACCGCATTGGACTGGCGAGCGCTGTAGAGCCGGGCCTCGATCCGTGCGCCGCTCTGCAGCTTCACATTGATTTGAAGCCGGGCGAATCAGAGGAAGTGTTCTTCCTGCTGGGACAGGGCTCGAATCGGGAAGAGGCATTGCGACTGATCGAGCAATATCAAGACGCGCAGGAAGTCGAGCTGGCTTGGAAACGGGTGCATGAGTTCTGGGACGGCCTGCTGGGGTCCGTCCAGGTGCAAACGCCTGACCCGGCGATGAATCTCTTGCTGAACCGCTGGCTGCTCTACCCAACGCTTTCGTGCAGGATGTGGGGGCGCTCGGCGTTCTATCAATCAAGCGGAGCATTCGGCTTTCGTGATCAGCTGCAGGATGTGATGGCACTCGTGCATGCCGCGCCTCATCTCGCGCGCCAACATATTCTGGAAGCCGCTCAACATCAGTTCGAGGCCGGGGACGCGTTGCATTGGTGGCATCCGCCTTCCGGACGCGGCGTGCGCACGCGCTCCTCCGACGATCTGTTGTGGTTGCCGTTTGTCACGGCTCATTATGTGTCGGCCACGGGTGACGACTCCGTTCTGGATGAGAAGATCCCTTTCCGCTCAGCGGCTCCGCTGGCGGCGGCAGAGGCCGAACGATACGACCAATATCCGACCACCGCTGAAACCTATGCCCTGTACGAACACTGCCGGCGAGCCCTGGAGAAGGGCATGACAACCGGCGTGCACGGACTGCCGCTGATGGGAAGCGGCGACTGGAACGACGGCATGAATCTTGTAGGCATCGAGGGGCGCGGAGAAAGTGTGTGGCTTGGTTGGTTCCTGTCCGCGACGTTGATGCACTTCGCAGAATTGTGTGATTTCAGAGGAGACAAGGCACAGGCCGCTGTGTATCGGCAACGCGCCATGGATCTAGGTAAATCCGTGGAAGCGAACGCATGGGACGGATCCTGGTACCGGCGCGCGTACTACGATGACGGCACGCCGTTGGGTTCGGTGACCAATCACGATTGCCAGATCGACTCGATTGCGCAATCGTGGGCCGTCCTGTCTGGCATGAGCGAGCTGGAGCGTGCGACGCAAGCGATGGATTCTGTCGCCGACCGGCTGGTGCGGCCAGCCGATCAACTCTTGCTGCTGCTCTCACCGCCGTTCGATCGGACGCCCCGCGATCCGGGTTACATCAAAGGTTACCCGCCCGGCGTCCGCGAGAATGGCGGGCAATACACGCATGCCGCGCTATGGGCCGTGCTTGCGTTTGCCGAACTGGGACAGGGAGATCGCGCAGAAGCACTCTTTCGTATGCTCAACCCGATCTACCACGCCGACACCTCGGAAAGAGCGGCGCGGTACATGGTAGAGCCGTACGTCATCGCGGCCGATGTCTATGGTGCGCCATCTCAGATCGGGCGCGGGGGCTGGACGTGGTACACCGGGTCAAACGCTTGGATGTACCGCGTGGGATTGGAAGCCATCCTGGGGATATGCCGGAAGGGTGGGAACCTGCGAATCGATCCTTGTATCCCCAAACGTTGGACGCACTACGAGATTACTTACCATTTTGGCACAACTACCTTTCAGATCCGGGTTGACAATCCAGCGAGTGCCAATCGAGGCGTCAAGCAGGTGACTCTGGACGGCAAGGTCTTGCCCGGTGGCGAGATTCCGCTTCTGGATGATGGCGGCACACATCAGGTCAATGTCCTCATGGACCGCCTCTCCTGATGTCGACGCGTCCCGGCTAGTCGATATTTACAGGCGACGCAATGCGTATGGCGAACTTATTCGGG
>JBGPAT010000178.1:0-6000 GCA_041480885.1 Anaerolineae bacterium | reverse complement strand
GCAGGACCTGATCGGCAAATTCGGCGTGGACAAGTACGGGCAACAGTTGTTCATCCCGGATGCCAATAGAACCGATGCAGACCTCGGCCTGTGATCCTTAAGTCCGTGTCAGACAACGGGAGACCGGCGCTCTCGATCAGGCTGGTTTCTCGTTGTCTTTTTCTGTGACATGTCCATCGATCCCGAGATCCTCCAGATCACCGTCCTTTCCCTGCAGGTCTCTGTCACCGCGACCCTGCTGAGCCTTCTGCTGGGCCTGCCGCTTGGCACGCTGCTTGCGCTGGGAAGATTCCCCGGGCGATCGTTCTTGATGAGCCTCGTCAATACGGGAATGGGATTGCCGCCCGTGGTGGTTGGATTGTTCGTTGCGATGATGCTGTGGCGTTCCGGTCCACTGGGAGATTTCCACCTCATCTACACGCCCGCGGCGATTGTCATCGCACAGATCGTCATCGCCTTTCCGGTCGTGACGGGACTGACCGCGGCAGCTCTTCAGGCTCTCGATCCCGGGCTGCGGCTGCAATTGCTCGGCCTCGGTGCCTCGCGCGTCCAGATGATTTGGATGCTGTGGCGCGAGGCCCGCCTGCCTTTGCTGGCCGGTTTGATGGCCGGCTTCGGCAGCGTGATCTCCGAGATAGGCGCCTCCATGATGGTGGGCGGCAATATCCGCTACCAAACGCGCGTGCTGACCACGGCTATTGTGCTCGAGACTAGCAAGGGTGAATTCAACAACGCGATTGGCCTGGCTGTCCTTCTGCTCATCATCACCTTCCTAGTCAACTGGGGCCTGACATGGATTCAGCAGAAGGGGGCAAAGCGATGAGTGCACTGGTCGAGATTCGCGACCTACATGTTCGCCGCGGCGAACGCAGCGTACTCGAAGTCTCTTCGCTCGACGTGCAGAGAGGCGAAGTCCTTGCGCTGGTCGGGCCGAACGGCGCGGGGAAGACTACGCTGCTGTTGGTGCTCGCGCGGCTTCTAGAACCCGAGGCTGGCAAGATAGTGTTCGATCAGCGTCCCCTCTCTCAATGGAACGCACTGGAGTATCGCCGCAAGACTTCTTTCGTCTTTCAGACCCCCCTGCTGCTGGATATGACCGTTGCTGAGAATGTCGCCCTCGGCCTGAAATTCCGCCGCGTGAAGAAGGACCAAATCCCTGCGCGCGTGGATCATTGGCTGGCTCAGTTCGGGATCACTTCGCTAGCCAAACGGCGGGCAGCGGAATTGTCAGGCGGCGAAGCGCAGCGCGTCAGCCTGGCTCGGGCCTTCGTACTGGATCCGCAACTGCTTCTGCTCGACGAACCTTTTTCCTCGCTCGATCCGTCCGCACGCGCCAAACTGTTTGGGGACCTCACGGCGCTGCTGGCCGCCGATCATCGCACGGTCATGATCGTCACACACAACTTGAAGGACGCATCCAAACTGGGCGACCGAGTGGCGGTCATGGTCGGCGGCAGGCTGCGGCAGGTTGGCAGCCCAAGCCAGATCAAATCCCGGCCGGCCGATGAAGAGGTAGCCGCCTTCTTGATGGATCTGCCGCATATCGAGGACTAGTGACCGACCCCGCCCTCGGACGCCAGCTCAAGCGCTGCGGAATCCCCACCTCCGGGGCCCTCGCCGCGGACTCTGCCTTGGAACCTAGAAGTCCGGGGCTCCGATCCGTTCGGCATGTTCGTATTTTCGCCGACATAGATGCTGCGCACCGATTAAGAGTCCTCGAGGCGCAGGTCCATGCCGTACATGTGGACGTACCGAGTCCAAGCTGTCATGGATTTCGGGGTCTGAGTGCGCTTTTTGTCTATTGTTTCCGCTGTTTCTACCGTGATTGCTGCAACGTTGCTGTAGTCCGAAACGTGGGGTGCTGAAATGAAACCCGCAGATGCTCGGCGCGGCGTCGAGGAGGTTGCTCGGGAGACCTCACTGCCGGGGAGAAGCGCCTGTGTCTCCGATGTTCCGCTGATGTACAATTTGAGCAGGAGGAAGCAATGAAACTCAGCGCCAGAAACATTCTAAAAGGAAAGGTGATCAAGCTTAGGAAGGGCTCAGTCAACTCTGAGGTAATTCTTCAGCTTCTAGGTGGGGAGGAGATCGTTTCCATTGTCACCAATACATCCGCGGACAACCTCAAGCTCAAAAAGGGCGAGGAGGCCTATGCCATCATCAAGGCCTCGAATGTGATGATTGGAATCGATGAGAAGTAGAGCCAGGGCAAGTCAAGCCTGCGTTGCCCGAGTGGAGAGCTATGCCGCGGACCGAGACTAGCTTCTTTCGCCCAGCCTGCGGCGTGCCGTCAACAAGCCTCACTGGCGCGACTGCTGGGCACGAGGCGGACCAAAGGGTCAGCCTGGCCCGGGCGCTCGTCTTGGATCCCGAACTCCTGCTTCTAGGCGAACCATTCCCCGGGATTGACGCGTCCGGGCGTGTGAAGTTGTATGAGGATCTGGCACTTCTGCTGGCCGAGAATCACAGGACCGCGGTCCTGGTTACGCACAGTCTGAAAGAGGCCGCGCGGCTGGGCGACAAGGTTGCGGTGATGCTGGCAGGTCAGCGGCGACAGGTGGGCAGCGTGCGCGACATCAGGGCAAGGCCCGTGGATGAAGAGGTGGCTGGCTTCGGAAGGGATCTGCGAATTAGGGCGTTTTAACGGCTTGCCCCGCGATCGCTCGCGGGGTAGCCAAAGACCAACTCAGAGGGAGGAGAGAGAGTCTGCCAAGTGGGGCTTCGGCAGAAGCCCTACGAGGTCACTAGATTGGTTGGTGGTCGGGCTGGGTACCGCTCCATACGCATCCAGGCTTCTCCAGATCATTGCAGGCCAGGGCGTTGGAACAGCGGCGGGCGACCACTCGGGGAGGCTGGTCGGGCAGATTCTCAGCTGGATACACCACTTCGCTTTCCAGCGCAATCTCATGCCCAACATGTCCGCAGTACTTGATCTTGCTGACTTGCCAAGTACGGAAAGCCACTTTACCTCCAATGTACAAATGCAGTTTACGAGATGTCAGACAGGATTTCCAGTGACACGCGTCACAATTGTCCGTGACAAAATTCCCCAGATCAGGACAATTAAGACCCTGTTACTGTATTCGTTTGTACGGCTACTTTTGGAGACGGTAGACTGTTCCCCCACGATCTGCGAAATAGAGTTCTCCAGCGGGATCCTGCCCGAAAGTGGTAATGCTGGCCCCCGTTTCGTACAGGACTCCGGACTGCCAGGTGGTCGTCGCACTTGGGTCGGCTGGACGAAGAAGCCCCCAAACCTTTCCTGAGCAGAAATCACCGTACAGGTAGACTCCCTGCCATTCGGGCATTTGGCCACGGTATATGTATCCGCCGACAATGGCGCAGCCACCCACCTGGTGACTGTATTCGGTCACCGGCATGGTGATTATCAGGTCCAGCGGAGCGATACCATTGTAAGGGTGGCTTCCCTCGTAGTAGTTCCAGCCATAGTTGAGGTCGGGGGGATTGCCTGCGGCAAAGTCCACCTCTTCCCACAAATCCTGGCCCACGTCTGCGACGTAGAGATCGCCGGTGCTCCGGTCGAAGGAGAAGCGCCATGGGTTGCGCAGACCATATGCCCAGATCTCAGGCTTGCCCCCGCCCCCGACAAACGGGTTGCCCGTTGGAATACGATAGCGTTCCCCTGCATCGACATCAAGCCGCAGGATCTTACCCAATAAGACATTCGTGTTCTGCCCGTTGCCGTGCGGATCCCCCTGCGAGCCTCCGTCGCCGAGGCCAACATAAAGGCAGCCATCGGGGCCAAAGGTCATCTCGCCCCCGTTGTGATTGGGGAACGGCTGATCCACCTTGAGCAGATCCATCTCGCTCGCGGGATCGGCCGCGTCAGCATTGGCGCGGAACCGCGCGATGACCGTGTTGCCGTTCAGATCGGTGTAGTTGAGATAGAAGTAGGGCTTGTCTTTGTAGTCTGGGTGAAAGGCCAATCCCAGCAGCCCCCGCTCTGTGCCTCCGCTGCCCACACGATCAGTGATGTCGAGAAATGCGGTGGGGAGCACTTGTCCGTTCTCGACGATACGGATCCGGCCAGGCTGTTCAACGACAAACATGCGTGCGGTCCCGTCATCCGGGAATTGAATGTCGTTAGGCAATGCTAGGCCCGTGGCGACCGCCACCCACTTGAATGCCGCCGCGTCTGGCAGAGCAACAACCTGGACTAGGTCGGGCAAAGCCGCTAGGGCGGTTGCCGATGCCCTTGCGGTCTCTAAAGGCAAGATGGGGCTGGGAGCGGCGGTAGGCAACGTAGCACCGCTTGTTTTGGTGGCGGCGGATTCACTTGCCGCGGGAATTGGCGTCCGCAGTCCGGTACACGCGGCTAGGCCGAGGCCAATAGCCACTGCAGTAAGTGGAAACCGTGTCGCAACTCTCAAAGGGAGGACCGTCCTCGTGGGAGGCCCAGAAGTGCACGGACCACGGAAATGTTGTGGGTTGCCCGTGTCACTTCTTCGCGTCCTTGATCTCAACCGATTCGGCTTCGATCACATCATCACGATCTTCCCGGGGCGCGTTTGCCGTCAATGCCTTGATGTGCTGCTGGACGATCTCCGGCGGACAGAGTTCCACAAACAGATAGTTCGTGAGCCATAGCACAGCGGCGTCGTCCAATTCACCGATCACGGGAAGCGCAATATCGGGGATGAGATCCAGAGGGGACACCAGGTAAAGGAGCCCCACGACAGGGATGATCTTCAACCACAGGCTTACCCGCCGGTCTCCGAGCAGGCGAAGGATCAGCTTGATCCGCATGATGAAGTCACGGACCATGCCCCCTTGTGGAGGAATCATCAGGTCTTTCTTGTCAGCCATATCATGCTCCCGTCATGTCGGAATGATTACATTATACACGGCTGAATTCTTGCGGTCGCGGCGTCATTGCAGCATAATCGGGTTGTACAGGGAGCGAAAAGTATGGAACTGATGATTGACTTTCCCGGTGGCTCGCGGGTGGACGCGCATTTTGGCTCTTTCACCGTGCAGACCGATCAGCCGCCTGCGGCCACGGCGCCGACGCCTTTTGACATGTTTCTGTCGTCGATTGGCACATGCGCGGGCATCTACGTGCTCGGTTTCTGTAACCAGCGGCATCTTCCCACGGACGGCATCGGGATCGTTGAGAAAGTGACGAGGAATCCGATGAGCGGCATGGTCGAGAAGATAAACCTGGAAATCAAACTGCCACCTGGCTTTCCCGAGAAGTACCGCGACGCGGTAGTCAATTCGGCGCAGCTGTGTGCCGTCAAGAAACATCTAGAAAACCCACCGGCATTCGAAATCACAACCTCCTTGAACTGATGCCGGCCGGGAGTGTGGGCCGTCAGGACCGCAGGCTGCGCCCAGCGAACAACCTCTCTGGCATCCCCCGTATCCGTCGTGTCCTCGCGGGTAGAATCCGGGGATGCCATACCTGATCGACGGTCACAACCTGATTCCCAAGATCGGCCTGCGCCTGGAATCACCAGATGACGAAGCGCAGCTCCTGAGACTGTTGCAGGAATTCTCGCGTCTGGCGCGGCGCGACGCCGAAGTGTATTTCGACGGCGCGCCTCCGGGCGGGATCCGGACTCAGCGGTTCGGCAGAGTCACGGCGCATTTTGTGCGCGTGGGCTCGACCGCCGACAATGCAATCATGGGACGCCTCGGCAACCTGGGGCGAGCTGCGCGCAACTGGACAGTTGTGAGTTCGGACCACGAGGTCCGCGTTGCCGCCAAAGCGGCGAAGGCGGGGAGCATGTCTTCGGAGGAGTTTGCGCGCCGGGTGAGGGAATTGGAGTCCGAGGCCAGAGGTAGGGTTTCACCCAGCAGCCCGTCCGGGCAGGAGGGGTTGTCAAGCGAAGAAGTCGAGCAGTGGCTGGAGTTCTTCGACAAGCGAGAGTGAACAGGGCGGGGTTGAGGGCGCCTTTTCTAATCCAAGTCTAATATTAATCAGACAATTCCGATGTATATTAATTGCAGACACCTGCCCTCCCATTTATTGGTATC
>JBGPAT010000177.1:0-6017 GCA_041480885.1 Anaerolineae bacterium | reverse complement strand
GCCCGTAAACCGCCCGCTGGTATTGGGCCGGGAGTCCACATGCGACGTGGTGATACCGGACCGCCAGGTGTCACGTTTCCATGCGCGCGTCACGCCGACACCGGAGGGCGTGATTCTGGAAGACCTAGGCAGCAAGAATGGCACTCATCACAACGGGAATGCGCTTACCGCGCCCGTGATGCTTCAGGATGGTGATGCCGTTCAAGTCAGCTTCGTGCAAGAGTTCCTGTTCTTGACATCAGATGCGACGGTACCGCTGACGGATGGCTTCGGAAAGCCGGGCCGGCTGGTGATGGAACCCAAGTCAAGGAGGGTGTGGGTCAATCAGCAGCAAGTGGTGCCGCCGCTGTCGGCTCAACAATTCAAGCTGCTGTGGCTACTCTACGAGAATCAAGGACAGGTGATCAGCCGGATGGATTTGGTCACGGCAGTCTGGGGAGAAGACCAGGCAGCCGGAGTGTCTGATCAGGCGCTAGATGCACTGATCCGCCGGCTGCGCGACCGACTTGGCGCGTTGGATCCTACGCAAGCTTACATTGACACGGTGCGCGGGCATGGCGTTCGGCTGGATAACCCGGCTGCTTAGCAGCGGGAGAAGCACCAGTGGGCGATCAGACGGAGGCGACGCCGAGACGCCGACGCGGGGGACCCGAGCCACAAGTCCGCACGGACTGAGGGGGCTTCTCGACAATCTGAAGATCGCCAACAAGCTGCCTGTTGGCGAGGTATTGGTGGGGGATTCGATCGACCTGCTCGCAGCACTCCCCAAGAAATCAGTGGATGTGATCTTCGCGGATCCGCCATACAATCTCCAGCTTTCGCAGGAGCTATTTCGCCCCAACATGACACGGGTGGATGGCGTGGAGGCTGCGTGGGATCGCTTCAACAGTTTCGAAGAATACGATGCATTTACGCGTACATGGCTGTCCGCATGCCGCCGGGTGCTCAAAGACACCGGCACGATCTGGGTGATCGGTTCGTACCACAATATCTATCGCGTGGGCGCGATCATGCAGGATCTAGGCTTTTGGTTCCTGAATGACATTGTGTGGATCAAGTCCAATCCCACGCCGAACTTTCGCGGGGTGAGATTCACCAATGCACACGAGACGCTCTTATGGGCACAGAAGAAGAAAGCCGCAAAGTACACATTCAATCATCACGCGATGAAGGCGCTCAACGACGATCTGCAAATGAGGAGCGATTGGCACCTGCCTGTGTGCAGTGGCAAGGAGCGCCTGCGAGTGAAGGGCGTGAAGGCACATCCGACGCAAAAGCCGGAAGCGCTCTTGTATCGCGTAATCCTTTCCAGCTCAAATCCCGGCGACGTCATTCTGGATCCGTTCTTCGGGACTGGGACGACGGGCGCCGTGGCTAAGAAGCTGCAGCGGCGGTGGATCGGCATTGAGCGTGAGCCGACATATGCGGAATTGGCCCGGCAGCGGATCGCGGCCGTGGATGCCGGCATGTTCTCGGAGAAGATTTACGTGTTTCCGTCTCGAGGCAGCCGGCCTCGGGTAGCCTTCGGCAGCCTCGTGGAGGAGGGGTTCCTCCGACCGGATCAGATCTTATACTTTGGCGCAAAGGGTGCGATCACCGCGAAGATCTGCGCCGATGGCGCGATCGAGTGCAAAGGACTTGTCGGTTCCATCCACCAAGTGGGGCGCAAACTTATGGGCGCGCCCTGCAATGGATGGGAGCACTGGTTCTACGAAGACGAAGACGGAGAACGGAAGCCCATTGATGCGGTGCGGCAAGCCTACCTGCACGCCGCGGGCTTATTGACAGCGGAGTGAGAGAAGGATTCGCCTTCTGAATACCGGACTACGCGCCTCGTGGACCTGGCTGCTGGGCCTCTATACGATTGCAAGTTTTCTTGAGACGGTCTTCTGGGGGCAGATGACGGCTTTCACGCCGCTCATCCTGCGCGACCTCGGGATGGTGCAGGCGGAGATCCCTTCTATGGTGGGCATCATCGCCGCGATCGTGGGAGCGGCAGGAATCCCGTTCTTACCATTCTGGGGCGCGCTGGCAGACCGGTACTCCCGGAAGCCGATGGTGGTGCGTTCCTTTGTGGTGTATGTGCTGGCAGGCATGCTGGCTGTGTTGGCGGGCAATGTGTGGGTGTTCGTGGTTGGACGGTCGCTGATGAGCCTGTCGCTGGGCAACAGCGGCTTAATGCTGACCACGCTATCCGAACGAACGCCCAGCAATCGCCATGGCCTCGCATTCGCCATCATGAACAGCGCGGGACCTGCCGGAGCGTTCGTCGGACCGCTGCTGGGAGGTCCCGTCGTCGATCAGTGGGGATTTCGTGCGTTGATGTGGATTGATGTGGGGCTGATGCTGGCAGTAGTGCTGGCGCTGACGTTCGGCTACGTTGATTCCTATCGAGGCAAGAGCCAAGCTCCACTGCTGCGCATGGCAGCGGACTCGATCAAGGTCTCGTTCCAGGCGGGAAGACTGCGGACCCTCTTCGTGGCATTCTTTCTACTCTACGCTGGGTGGATGCTGGTCTACACGTATTTGCCGGTTGTGGTGACCCATCTCTATACGGGCAGTAACCCGGCTTCGGCCATCGGGGCGGTGCTAGGGGCAGGCGGAATCCTGGCGATGGTGCTATCGCCCATATTCGGCTCCCTCGCTGATCGCTTCGGCCACTGGCGGCTGCTTATGATGGGCGCTTCCGTGGAGACCATCCTGTGGCTGATCCCGTTTGGGACCCTGAGCCTCATTCCGTTCGCGGCGGTGGTGTGCGTGGTCAGCGGCATCGCGGCGGCCGTGTTCTCGATCTCGTTCAATGTGCTGGCAACGTCCGCGCCACAGACGATCCGAGGACGGGTGATGTCCTTCGCGTACCTGCCGGTCAACCTGGGATATTCTCTGGGCCCGATGCTGGGCAGCCAAATTGTAAGGCTCAACCTCTTCTATATCTTCCCGGCGGCGTTTGTGTTCACCGGGTTGGGAGTGATCGTCTTGAACTACGCCCGGCGGCAGGCTCCACCCTCCGATACGCCCGCCCGGGCGCCGCAAGCCTGATGCTATTTGGTGGCGGCCGCCATCTCCAGTCTCACCGCGTGATACAAGTTCTCGGCTTTGAGGTCGCTCAGGGCGAAGCACGGCGCCTTGAGGTGATCTGCCAAGAGCTGAGCAAGCCCCTGATCAAAGGCCGCGTGTTCCATATTGATGACGACACTCTTGACCCTCTCGGTTGCGATCATCTCGGCAAAGCGGTAGGACTCTTCCTGGGGTGGCAAGGCGCCAAGCGAGACGTTGCCGGCGCCATCGGTGAGGACGATTAGGAGCGGCTCGATGTCGGGGTGCGTGTACTTCTCGTGCTGGAGTACGTCGGCGGCCATCAGCAAACCCGCGGAGAGCGGAGTCTTGCCGCCCACGGGAATATCGATGAGCGCCTTCCGGGCGAGCTGCACGGAATTGGTGGGTGGCAGAACAAGGGTGGCGCGATCCTTCTGAAAGACGACCAAGCCGACGCGGTCGCGCCGCTGGTACGCATCTGTGAGCAGAGACAGGATAGCACCCTTCGTGGCATTCATGCGCTCCGCGACCGCCATGGACCACGACGCATCGACCAGGAACAAGACCAGATTTGCCACGCGCTTGACGCGCACCTTACGCTGCAGGTCCGATTTCTCGATGGCAAATGCCAGCCGCTTGCGCTTTTGGACGCGGCGCTTCTGGAATGGGGCGGCGGCGCGAAATGTCGCGTCGAAGGCGATATCGTCCATCTTGCCGACGGCGGGGCGGGCCTTGATGTAGCGACCGTGTTTGCGGTCTGTCCTCGTCAGTGAACGTCGCCCGGCACGCTTGCGCGCAAGCTTATCGAGTGGGGTGTTCAGCTTGCGTGGACGAAAGGTCTCCCCCGCTTTGATTTTCTGGCCGCCCTCCCACCACTTGGCGTCGCTGTGCGCGAATACGTCCTGGGGCATCGGCTCGGGAGGGGCCTGCTGATCGCTTTCCCGGGCTTCATCCTCGAGCTTTAGTTTTTTTTTTCCTGCGACTGGGCCTTTTCGGGCTCGCGCTCTTGATCCGGTTCGGTTGGCGCAGACTGCCCGGCCAATTGCTCGATGCGTTCCTGCAGCTGGTCAGAAGTAATCTCCGCCTGCTGGAAGGGTGTACGTTTGATCCGATGCGGCAGCGCCAATTCCGCAGCGAGGGCGATATCGTGGTCGTTGATTTGCGTGCGTCCTTCATAGGCGGCCTGGGCGCGCGCCGCCTTCAAGATGACGAGATCCGCGCGATGTCCATCCACGTTGAGCGAGGCGGTGAGGGCGGCGATTGATAGCAGGTCCCGGCTTGTATGGGTGACCTGATCTAACAACACGCGAGCGCGTTCAATCTGCCTCGAGACTTCCTGCTCTTTCGGCAGCCATTGCTTGCGGAAGGCTTCGGGATCGGACTCGAAGGAAAGATTGCGCTCCATGATCATCACGCGCTCACGCGGCTCGCGGATCCCGACGATATCGACAGACAGGGCGAAGCGGTCCAGGAGTTGGGGACGGAGTTCACCCTCTTCAGGGTTCATGGTTCCGACCAAAATGAAGCGGGCGGGGTGTGAGAACGAGATACCCTCGCGCTCGACCACGTTGACGCCCATGGCGGCAGAATCGAGCAGCACATCGACGACGTGGTCGTCGAGGAGATTGACCTCATCAATGTAGAGCAAACCTCGATTTGCGTTCGCAAGGACCCCCGGCTCAAAGTGTCGTTCGCCCTTTTGGATAGCCTGCTCGATGTCCAACGTTCCCACGACGCGATCTTCTGTTGCGCTGACTGGCAAGTTCACAAAGGGTGTGGTGCGCTCATGGAAAGGCAGACGGTGATTGCTGACGGCGAAGCGCTCCTTGCATTCCGTGCACCAGGTCGAGGGCTTGTCCGGATCACAGCCGAAGCGACAATCCTCTACGACCCTTACCTGAGGAAGCAAGGCCGCCAGGGCGCGTGCGGCAGTGGACTTGGCGGTGCCGCGTTCACCTCGAATCAGTACACCGCCGATACGGGTATCGACTGCGTTCAAAATGAGCGCCCGCCGCATTCGTTCCTGTCCAACCACGGCGGTAAACGGATAAATTGGCGGCATGTGAACTCCGGCGCTGATTATATCGCGGCCGTTTGACCTCGCAAGGGTGCAGTTCAGCACCGAGGACCGATGCGCCGCATGCCCACGCTGAGGCAGGGCGGTCAACCACGAGAAAAATGTTTCAGAAGTGGCCCGAAGCGGATGCAGAAAGCCCGAAGGTCTCTCCCATGGCGCGGAAGGCGAGTACAGGCACGCGAAAAGTGTGGAAGTCGGAAGCGGAAATCCAGAAGACGGCAATGCCAGTGAGAGATGCGCTCGGCGGTCCTAGGGTTGCCAACTTCTGCAATCGCCTTTATAATCTGGCCTACATTTTTGATTACTGGAGCCTACACGTGACGGATCCGAATGAGACCCTGCCGGCACAGGGGAGCGATTCAAGCCAGCAGGGTGACCAAAGCTCTCAGAGTATGGAATCGCTGCTGGCCAATGACGGCCTGAACGTGGATATGCCTCAGGCAGGCGAAATCCGCACGGGTGTCATAGCGAGTATTGCCCCATCGCAGGTGCTCGTCAGCATTGGGGCAAAATCCGAGGGTATGGTCTCCGGGCGTGAATTGGAGCAGCTTTCGGCAGCAGAGCGCGAAGCGCTCCAAGTTGGCGCGGAGATCGCGGTGTATGTTCTCAATCCGGAAGATGAGAATGGCAACGTGGTTCTGTCGCTGCGCCGCGCCCAGGAGCAGATTTCCTGGGAAAACGTAGAGAAAATGCTCGATGGGGACAGCGTCTACGAGAGCAAGATTGTAGGATTCAACAAGGGGGGACTGATCGCGATGGTTGGTGGTCTACGGGGGTTCGTGCCCTCGTCCCAGATCAGCGGGGGGCGGCGCGCCCAAGCGACGGGCGACACGCCCGAACAGCGCTGGCAGAAGATGGTTGGACAACCCATCACGGTCCGGATCATAGAAGTCGACCGAGAACG
>JBGPAT010000176.1:0-6024 GCA_041480885.1 Anaerolineae bacterium | reverse complement strand
GTCAGGGGCTCGCCGGCGAAGCCTGCAAACCAGCCCACACGGAGACCGTGACGTCCGCACACGCAGGATCGTTCAGGACGATCGTGAAATCATTCCTCTGTCGGGTTGTACCAGAAGCCGTCTGTTGCGATGAGTGCATCAGCCTCCTTAGGCCCCCAGCTGCCTCGTTTGTATGGACGGGCCCGGTGGTGGGACTTGAGGACTGGATCGACCACCGACCAGGCGGCCTCCACCGCGTCCTCCCGGGTGAAGAGCGCTCCGTCTCCATCCATGGCATCTCCCAGGAGCCGCGCGTACGGGGCTTCCTCCCCCGGTTGCTCTTCTAGCAAGTAAAGCTCCCGCTGGTCACCGATGAACTCCTGTCCTGGGCGTTTGACGCGAGCCGCGAGGGCGACGGCGGAGTTGGGCGAGAGCCGAAAGCGCAGATAATTGGTCCGCCCGGTCACCGGTGCTGAGTCGGCAAACAGCTTTTGCGGTGGCGACTTCAGTTCCACCAGAACTTCGGCTGCCGTCTCGGGCAGGTACTTGCCGGACCGCAGGTACCACGGCACTCCCTCCCAGCGCCAAGAGTCGATAAAAAGCTTCAAGGCGCAATAAGTCTCAACGTCAGACTGCATCGCCACGCCGGCTTCCTTTCGGTAACCGGCGTACTGGCCGCGCACGAGGTCATCTGGCTTTAGAGGGCGCATGGCCTGGAACACCTTGGTCTTCTCGATCTGCACGGCTCCGTAGCCTCGATACGCCGGTGGTTCCATGGCAAGCAGGGCCACGACCTGGAAAAGATGGTTCTCAATCACGTCACGAAGACAGCCGGCGCTTTCATAGAATGGCCCGCGACCTTTCACGCCGAAATCCTCGGCCAGCGTGATTTGGACACTCGCCACGCAGTTGCGGTTCCAGATCGGCTCCAGGAACGAATTGGCGAAGCGAAAATAGAGGATATTCATGATCGCCTCCTTCCCGAGGAAGTGATCGATGCGGAAGATCGAATCTTCCGGGAACACGGAGTGGGCGATACGGTTGAGCTCCCGAGCCGAGGCCAGGTCGCGTCCGAAAGGCTTTTCGACGATGACGCGCGCTTGGTCGGCCAAGCCCGCAGCGCCGAGCCCCTGGATGACCGTCGCGAAGAGCGAGGGCGGGATGGCAAGGTAGTACGCGGGACGCCGGCCACGACGCAGCGCAGTTCTTATCGCCGTGAACGTGCCTTGTTCGTTATAGTCCCCACTCACGTACTTGAGCAGGGACAGCAGATGGTTGAAGGCGCGCTGGTTATCGATCCCGCCCGACCGCCGGATACTGTCCCTCGCGCGTGCGTGCAATGCAGCCACGCTCCAGTTCGGGGAGGCGACGCCAATGACCGGGACCGTCAGGACGCCTCGTTTTGCCATCGCGTAGAGCGCCGGGAAGATCATCTTGTGGGCGAGATCGCCCGTAATACCAAAGAGCACCAGTGCGTCAGAGTGCCTCGCGCGGCTGTCTGTCTTGGCCATCTCAGCTTTTCTCCGTCTTCTCATCTTGCCCGCCGGCTGCTTTCTCATATTGATAATACTTCGTGTTGCATATCAGCGCCATCTTGTCATCCCTCGGGCGCGCCTGCCTTCTGGAGTCGGTATTTCGCAGGCTCGTCAACCGCTCGCCGATAGCCGCCACAACGCCATATTCGATAGTAGGCTCAACCCTATGATCCTAACAACTTCAGGCCGCGATCGTTATCAGACCGATTCTGATTCCGTTGTAAGCATTGAAAGTACCAGATTGTCAGTGTTTGTCCTACGTCGGCCCCAAAATGGGACCGGGCGGCCCGACGAGAGCTATAATACTCTCAGTGAGGCGGTGTTGGGAGCCGTCTATTGTCCCGACCGGCCGCCCCGGAAAGGTGAAACCGTTCGATGCAGGCTGGACCAGGTCCTCTGTCGGCTCGAGAGAACTCTCGTCTTCAAGCGCAACTGCTGCGTGCAGCCAAGCAGGCAATTCTGGCTTTCAACGTCGACTTGACCGCTCGAACACCCCCGCAATTCTGAAGTCACAATCTACTCTTTCTTCTTCGATCCGCTGAGCGTCCTTGAATTCCATTACTGGCGAAGCATCGAGGGTCTTCGCTGAGATGACTGCCTCCAATCAAGAGATCCGATGCAGTAGGTCAAGAAGCCTGTTGTTCGACGCGATTTATGATCGCGCCTAACGACAAATGCCTCGTTGACAGAGGGTGAGGGCTTATGTTCAACCAAATCCTGCTTCCGATGGATCGCTCGCCTCTGGCCGAGTGCGCATTGCCCCATGTCATAGCGATCGCACGCGCTTTTGAGTCCCGGGTCACGCTTCTAAACGTTTTGGAGTCTCCAGATCGACCGACCTGGCGTCGGGCGGTTGACCCACTCACATGGCGCATCAGAAAAGGCGAAGTGGAGAGCTACCTGGATGGCCTGGTGCTCCGCCTGCAAAGGGCGGGCGTCCCCGCCGAAAAACACATCCTTGAAGGGCCGGCGGCCGAACGGATCGTGGAGTTTTCCCACAAGAATGACGTCCCTCTCATCATTCTCAGCAGCCACGGGCAGAGCGGCTTGAGTCGCTGGAATGTGAGCAGCACTGTACAGAAGATCATCCTGCGCGCCCACACTTCAATCATGATCGTGCGGACCTATAAGTCGGCTCCCACAGAACTGACAGGCCTGCGCTACCGTCGGTTGCTGATCCCCCTGGACGGCTCACAGCGCGCCGAATTTGTTCTACCCATAGCAACAACTCTGGTACGCGCCCACGAAGCCCAAGCCCTCTTTGCGCATGTCGTCCGCCGCCCTGAAATGCCTCGACGGATGCCCCCTACGGACGACGACGTTGCATTGGCCGACCGGCTTGTGGAGCGGAATCAGGCGGAGTCCAGCCAATATCTGGATCAACTGCGTTCTCGAGTATCCAGGGAAGCCCAGGTGCGTATGCTCATCAGTGATCATGTGGCCGTGCCGTTGCATGAGTTGGTGGATCAAGAGAAGATAGACCTGGTGCTCCTGACCGCGCATGGATATTCCGCCTTGACGCGATGGCCATACGGCAGTGTTGTCAGTAGCTTCATTACTTATGGAACCACCCCGTTGTTGATCGTGCAAGACCTTCCGCATGACAAGATAGAGCCCACCTGGGCTGAAGTTGCCGTCGAGAAGAACGGCAGATGACCAGGGTCAATGCCTTGACAACATATCATGATTAGTCCGGTGGATCCAAACCCATCAGCCAGCCAATCAGGCGTCGGTGATGACCCGCTACCGGATTCTTCGCCGCGTACCGGACGAGCTCTGAGCCAGCCGGAGGATCACATTGGTGACCCGACGAACACAAGCCCGCTGGAGAATCTAGCACGCCAGCATTCCCAAACTCCGGTCGTCCCGCATCATCCGGCTCACCCATTCTCGCTACTTACCCACATGACGGATATGGCACTGCTTGTGCGAGGTGCTACTGCCCACTTTAGACAAGCCTCCCCAAAAGAACCTCTCTCACCTGCCGCGGAGTGGATGCTGGACAATTTCTACCTCGTGCAACAATGCCTGCGCCAAGTCCGCGAGGATATGCCGCCCGACTTCTACCGCCAGTTGCCCAAGCTCACTGCTGGTCCCTTGGAGGGTTTTCCTCGCATCTATGCCGTCGCGCAAGAACTGGTTGTAACGAGCGGGGCGCATCTCCACCTGGACCGCATAACGCGCTTCATCCGCCTCTACCAGGACATTACGCCTCTGACAATGGCCGAGTTGTGGGCCCTGCCAGCCATGTTGCGTCTGGGCGTACTAGAATGTCTGGCTCAGGCCCTTGCTCGCGTCACGGGCCTCAAAAGAGGCAACACACTCCCCGCCATGGCCTTGCCTCAGGTCAACGACGATGGGATTGTCGCCAATTGCATCCTCAGCCTGCGGACGCTGGCAATCCAAGACGCACAAGCCTTCTTTGAAAAAGTCAGCCGGGTGGAGCAAGTACTGCATGACGATCCGGCAGCCATCTATGCCAGAATGGACCGGCAGACGCGCGATCGATATCGCAAAGTGATCGAGGAGCTGGCTCGCGCCACGGGCCGCGATGAGCAACAGGTCGCGCGCACAGCAATCGAACTAGCCCAGCGCCATGGTGCGATGTCAAGCGCGCTCAAGGACAGCCTGGACGCGCCGCGCGCTGCGCACGTCGGCTACTACCTTTTGGATTTGGGGCGCACCCTGCTCGAAGAGCAACTTGGCTATCGGGTGCCCGCAAGCGCGCGGCTGCGTCACTGGATATTCGATCATCCAACGTTTGTGTACCTGGGCGGCATCGGGTTGTTTTCCCTCATCATTTTGCTGGGTGGATTGGACTATGCCCGGGAAGTCGGCGCGAACCTCCTCCAAGCCATTGCGACGGGCGTACTGTTGCTGATACCTGCCCTCACCGTGTCCGTCAACCTGGTCAACTGGATCGTCACCCTTGCAATCCCACCCAGGGTCCTGCCGAAAATGGACTTTGACGACGGCATCCCCGCCGGCCGCAGGACACTGGTGGTCATTCCGTCGCTTCTAACCAGTGCCGCGGAAGTGAAATCATTGCTCCACCAATTGGAGCTGCACTTCTTGCGCAACCAGATCCCGCACCTCTACTTTGCCCTGCTTACAGATCTGGCAGACTCGCGGCGAGAACACAGGCCGGAAGGCGACGTATTGGTCGAGCAAGCCGCGTCCGGCGTTCGAGCCCTCAACGAGAAATACCGCGGGGAGATGTCTGGCCCATTCTACCTTTTCCATCGCGACCCCGAGTGGAATCCGCGCGAAGAGCGATGGATGGGTTGGGAGCGGAAGCGCGGCAAGTTGCACCAGTTGAATCTCTTGCTGCGGGGCAGCGGAGAATCCGCGTTCAGTGTGCAAACCGGGGACATGGAAGAACTGCGAGAGATCAAGTATGTTATCACGCTGGACGTCGATTCGATTCTGCCGCGCGGAGCCGCACGGCGGCTTATCGCCACGCTCGCACATCCGCTTAATCACGCCGAGTTTGACCCGAGCCATGGCGCTGTCAGAGCGGGCTACACGTTACTGCAACCCGGGATCGAAATCACGTCGACCAGCGCCAATCTCTCGCGCTTCACCCGCATCTTTTCCGGAGATGTCGGCCTGGACCTGTACACTCGGGCCGTGTCCAACGCGTACCAGGATCTATTCGGTGAAGGAATCTACGTGGGCAAGGGCATCTATGATATTGACGCGTTTGAACGCAGTTTGGCCGGACGAATGCCGGAGAACGCGTTGCTCAGTCACGACCTGCTTGAGGGAATTTACGGGCGGGTTGGGCTGGTGACCGATATCGTCTTGTTCGAGGACTATCCTCCGTATTATTTCGTCTACCTCCGTCGCTCGCGCCGATGGATTCGCGGCGACTGGCAGTTGTTGCCCTGGCTCTTGCCGCGCGTCCCCTCGGTCGGGATAGGAACGATCCCAAATACCCTCTCCGTCATCGACCGCTGGAAAATCCTGGATAATCTGAGGCGCAGTCTCTTTTCCCCGGCTTTGCTCGCTTTTTTTATAGCAGGCTGGCTGTGGTTGCCGGGCTCGCCGTTGATGTGGACGCTGGCAGGGCTGCTGACACCTGCCGTTCCGGTTCTCACTGGCTTCGTGATCGGCTCCATACAGGCGGCGAAAGGGCGCCCTTGGCGGCATGTATTTCAGACATTCCTGAACGGCGTCGTGCGCTGGATTTTGGCGCTGGTTTTTCTTCTCTATGAGACTTTGCTTACACTCGGCGGAATTGCGACCACGCTCTTCCGATTATTTGTCACGCGGCGGCGCCTTTTGCAGTGGACGAGCTACGCGGATACGGTGCGCGTGTTTGCTGGCGGAGTGACTTGGTCGCAGTTCTTGGCGACGATTCTTTCCTCAGCAGCGCTGGCCGCGCTCGTCATTCTGTTCGATCGCGCCGCTCAATTTGTCGCAATGCCGCTCTTGATCGCCTGGCTGCTTTCGCCCGAGATCGCCTACTGGATCAGCCGCCCGATCCAACGCGCGCCGGCATCGCTTT
>JBGPAT010000175.1:0-6037 GCA_041480885.1 Anaerolineae bacterium | reverse complement strand
GAATACCGCGGTGTCTATGCCGACTCCGCCATCAGCCCCGTCTAAACCCATTACACAAGTCTGGCGGCCTGAGCTCACACAGCTACCGCGACTCCATCTGGCGCGGCGCAGCTTCCGAGCAGGCGTGCGCCTATTGGCCCGCGTCCTCATCCGAGTGTTGGCCGAGTCGTTGATCAGTGGCTTGGAGCATTTCCCGCGGAAGGGCCCCGCGGTGATTGTTCTGAACCATTTGGGCGATACTGATACTGCCATCCTGCTTGCGGCACTGCCCATCGCGCCCGAGGCGCTCGGCAAAGTAGAGCTATACAACTTCCCGGTGCTCGGAACACTCATGGAATGGTACGGAATCATCTGGCTGCATCGTGGAAGGCCCGACCGCCGGGCTTTACAGTGCGCGCTGGCTGCACTGGCAGAGGGCCGGCTCGTCGCCGTTACCCCGGAGGGGCGATACACACTGACGCGGGGTCTCGAAGAAGGAAGCCCCGGTGCCGCCTGGTTGGCGATCAAGGCCCAGGTGCCCATAGTTCCCATAGCCTTGACGGGCAGCGAGAACGCGAGCATCTACAGCAGCCTACGGAAATTTCAGCGGCCCCGTCTCACCCTGACCGTAGGCGAGCCTTTCCATCTGGCGGCACGGCCCAAGGCCCCTGGCTGGTTGCGAGCCCCCACTCAGGAAATCATGGAATCGCTAGCGCGCCTGCTGCCTGCGGAATATCGCGGGGTTTACAAATAGATGATGGGCGCGCTGCCGATGCAATACGAGGCGCGGGCATGGAAATTAGCACGCAGGATTGCCCGGGAAGTGGCGATTGTCTCTTGAGTTCTCTTTCAGCAAGCTGGCAGAAGCTTATCTCACTAAATAAAGTATAATAATGGCTTGCTCTCGCAGGCTGAGGGCATATATTTTTGTCTGTTGATGGAAGGCAGGCAGCATGGCAGTTCTCTCTCCCATCTCCGAATCATTCCAGGACGAATACAGACAACAGGAAGCGCTCTTCAAGGCGCAACCAGCCATTGTCCAGCGCTTCCTGGAGGCCCAGGCCCGCAAGTTGGCCGAGGCCTTCATTCAGCGCGCCACGCATGTGAGTTTTTCGCTGCCAGACCGGGTGGCATGTGATCCGGCTGCAGGCGAATCCTCGATTGCAAGTGTGCCGCAGCCAGTGCGCGACCAATCGGTCGGAGGCTTGCGTGAGCGAATTGCCGGCACTGACGTGCATGTGACCTTGCGCGAACGGTTTTCCCAGTTGGAGCAATCGCCAGAGCGCGGCGTAGCCGTTAGCGCTGCCCTGCTGCGGCACGCAACCGCCATGCACATGATCTACCAGATGCTACCCTCGGGTCGATCGGTATCGTATGTGCCGGAAGAGGGCGAGGAAGTGCCCAGTATCCCGGTTGCCGACAAGTTGGAGCCTGAATCGGCAATCACGGCCACCACAGACGCCATTGTCGAAGAGGGGCAGGCCGACGCTGGCCGCGGCGATCTGCTGGTCCCGTACGTGCGGGAGGCACGGCATTTCTACCTGCCACAGTGGGTGGGTTTTGGCGATAACGACAGGCTGCTCGTAAATTCGGTGGGCGAGGCCGAGGCGCATCTCGCCTCGATGCAGGGCTTCCTGAATGTCATCTTTGCGGCCCGGTCGCTGGCGCCCTATGTCATCGCCGACGAGGAATTCCAAAAAAAGCGGTATGGCATGCTTGGCCAGCTGGTCAACCAGGGGCGGGCGCTGGCGCGGCACCAGACACGCGACATCATCCATGCCATTAAGGGCCGCGCCGAGGCCGGGAGTCTTAACCGCGGTTTAAGTCTGCGCCTGCCCTATTTTGACGACCAGGACTTGAAAATGGAATTGCACCATTTTGTCGTCATTCCGGCCGGAAGGATCATGTTTGTGCCGGCCTTTGTGGTGCGTGCCGCGCATGACGAGCAAGCCAAGGTGGCTCAAGATACTCGGTTCAGTTCTTCCACGCGCAAGCACCTTATGCTGGAACTGCAAATGCTTGCAGACGCATTCGGGCCTGCCGGGCAGTCAGACATCCCGCCCAGGTAACATCCCATGTTGTTCGCCGTTCTGCTCTTGATTGCCATTGTCTATATTGCCTTCCGCCTCGCGCCGGTGGAGAAGGAGGAACACGCACACATTCATGGCGCCGGTCAGATCGGCCTGCTGGCCGCGGTTGCCCTCTTTGGCGTGGACTACTTCACCTCCTATTTCTACGCCACGGGTGAAATGATGAGCGCCCTTCATCCCTATGGACTGCAGCAGTACGCCTATATCGCGGTTCTCGTGATCGCCTTTGCGAACGCAGTATTCGGTTTTCTCTACATGTATTCGCTCGGAGTATTCAATGAGGGCGGCGGTTCGTATACGGCGTCCATGCGCTATCTCGTGCCGGGCCTGAGTCTCATAGTTGCGGTTGTCTTGCTGCAGGACTACATTTTCACGATTGTTGTGTCAAGTCTTTCCGGCGTTGACCAGTTGCTTTCGGTCGTCAACGCCTATGGCATATCCTGGTACGTGCACGCAGGAATCGGCATCGTTTTGGTGACCATCACGTGGTATCTCACTATCCGCGGACGCGGTGAGTCGGCCCGCGTCGTCTTCACCATGTTGGGCATATTTGGGTTCCTCACGCTTGTGATGGCAATTGGCCTGTTTGTTGCGAAAGCCCGAGGCGTGCCCGCTGTGCCGTACACGGAATCGGTAACCACTCCGAGCCTTCTGCAAGCCATGTATCATATGTTGACCGCTTCCATGAAAGGCCTGGTTGCATTGAGCGGCTTGGAGGCAATGTCGAATGGCATCCAATTTGTCATTAATGAGGATACAGGCTTTGTAAAATGGGGCAAGCAACGTCTGCCACGACTTCGAGGGTTGTGGGACTTCTACGGTGGCAAGTCCGGAATCGGCCGCCTGGTACAGACCTCTTTTCTATTCTACGGTGGCGTGACGACGGCCTTCCTGGCCTACTTTGCGGTTCACTTCAACGTGTTTGACGGCACACTCGGACGTTCCTTGGTCGCCAATCTGTCCTTTATTGGCCTCACGCAAATTCCTGGCGGCGAGATACTGTATTGGGCCTACCAAATTCTGGCTGTAGGTCTCCTGACGGCGGCCTCAATGACGGCCTTTCAGGATCTTCAAGCGACGGAATGGCGCGATGTGGCGATTGGGGAGATTCCCGAAATCATCGTCTATCGCGACAAGCGAGGCACGTTTACGCGCTCGGTAACGATTGCATTTGCCGTGGTAGTCATCATTACAATTATCATAAGAGGAAATACCTCTCTTGGTGTTCCGTACTATGGTATTGGTGTCTTCATGCCGATCATGATGATGGGCTTTGCAATACGCAGGCATATCCTGCAGCATTTCTCAGGGGCGAAGCGTTTCTGGGGGAGTCTGGGGGCCGGATTTGCAGGCGTGCTTTCCGGGATAGTCTTTGTGGGCCAGATTGCCGGGAAATGGACGGAAGGCGGTTGGGTCGTTCTGATTTCCTTTACGATTCTGGTAATCACGGCAAATCTGCTTTTGATTTCGCCCATCGGTCACCGTGAACCAATACAGATCCATCGCATCGTACGCGAGAAAGCGCGCGTGCAGGGAGCCATGGCCTCGATTGTTGAGTGGCAATCGCTCCGCATGCAAGAATATCGCTATGCGCTTCTGGTGAGCATTGCCCGATTTTTCGAATTGTTTGGCGTCCGTCGGCCAACGCCCCGTGAAGCCCCCGTCCCCGCAGGTGCATATGATCAGGCCCTGCACGTTGACCACCCCGAGGCGGCTTCATTTCTGGAACAGTATCTGGATAACAAACCCAAGGTACCTAAAGCCGGTGGTCCGCCCAGGGAGACCGCCCCCGGCGAAGAAGAATAGATACGACGGCGAGACGGTGACCGTGCTACGGCGGTCCCCTGTTCTATTCCTGACATGAGCTCCAATCCGATCTACAGCCTGCGCGTACACGAGGTCTTCCAATCCCTGGAGACCTCGTTGCAGGGATTGGCCTCCGCGGAGGCAGAGTCGCGGCGGGCCCTGTACGGGGCCAACCTTATCTCCGAGCCGCCTCGGCCTCCAATGTGGCGCAAGTACCTGGCCCAGGCGCGCCATCCATTCGTGCTGTTGATGGTTGTAGCCGGCGCGATCACGCTCTGGCAGCGGGAATTTCAACTCTCAGTTGTTATCTGGCTGCTGACGGTCGTCAATGCGGGATTTTCGTTCTGGCGGGAGTTTCGGGCGGAGCAGGCCGTCGCGAAGCTGAGGCATTTGCTTCCCTCGAGCGCACACGTCGTCCGCGATGGAAAGGATGCTCATCTACCTGCCGCCGAAATCGTGCCCGGTGATCTTCTGGTACTGGCCGAGGGTGATAATATCCCGGCGGATGCACGGGTGGTTGAAGAATACGGTCTAAGGGTGAACAATGCTTCGCTCACCGGAGAGTCGCTGGCTGCGCGCAAAACAGCAGACGCTTCGCCTGCGGCCGGGCTGAGCGAACTCGAACGCCCGAACCTGATCTTTGCCGGCACCTCGGTCGCATCTGGAACGGGCAAAGCCGTCGTCTACGCCACTGGCATGCTGACCCAGTTTGGCCGAATTGCACAGCTGACCCAGTCAGTGCAGGAGGCGCCATCGCCGTTCCAAAAGGAATTGCAGCGACTGAGCGGCGTCTTTGCATGGATTGCGATAGGCATCGGCGCGATCGTCTGGCTGGTAGGCACTTATGAACCCACAGTCAGCCAGCACATCACGCGGCCATTGCTGCTGGCCCTGGGTATCATCGTGGCGTTGACGCCCGAAGGCTTGCCGGCGACATTGACACTTTCTCTCGCGATTGCTGTGCAACGACTGACGACGCGGGGAGTGCTGGTCAAGCGGCTGAGCATCGTCGAGACCTTGGGCAACGTCTCGGTGCTCTGTACTGACAAGAGCGGGACCCTGACCCAGAATCAAATGACCGTCCGAGAGGTGTGGCTGGCCACCCAGAGACTGCAAGTAAGTGGTGTGGGTTATGAGCCAAGAGGTGAGTACCGGCCCGCGCCGAGCGGTACCAAGTCGCAACAGGACCTCAACGCGCTGCTGGAGGCAGCGATGTGCTGCAACAATGCCCGAATCAACGCGCCGTCGCCCGAACACCCTACGTGGACCAGTCTGGGGGATCAGACCGAGGCGGCCCTGAAAGTTGCGGCGATGAAGGCAGGCCTAGACGAAGAGGCCGTCGGGAGGCGGTCTCCGCGTATCCATGAACTTCCCTTTGACGCTCGCCGCAAGCGAATGACCACGATTCATCGGGCAAGCGCCGGAGAGATTGCTTATGTCAAAGGGGCACCACGCGAAGTGTTGCAGTTGTGCACGCACGTGCTGGCAAACGGCGAGACTGTTCTGATGAATGACGTCGTCCGGGCCGAGATCCTGGCTGCCAACGATGAATACGCGCGTCGGGCCCTGCGTGTGCTTGCCCTGGCCCGACGTGTTCTTCCGCAGCGCTCGGGCGCGTACGCCGCCGACAGCGTTGAACGGGAGCTGACGTTCCTCGGTCTGATGGCCATGATGGATCCGCCGCGGCCGGAAGTGGAGCGAGCGGTCCAAATCTGCCGCCAAGCCGGCGTGCGGATCGTGATGATCACTGGCGACTACGGCCTGACGGCCGAGTCCATGGCCCGCCGACTGGGGATGATCCAGACCTCCCGTCCATTGATCGTGACCGGCGCAGAGCTGGAGGAGATGAATGATGTAGCGCTGGCCCAGGCTCTGGATCAGGAGCTCATCTTGGCGCGTATGGCACCGGACCACAAGCTCCGGCTGGTTTCCGCCTTTCAGGCACGCGGCGATGTCGTGGCAGTGATCGGTGACGGCGTCAATGACGCACCAGCATTACGGAAGGCCGATGTCGGAATTGCGATGGGGCTCGTAGGAACGGATGTGGCAAAGGAAGCGGCTGATGTCATTCTGACGGATGACAATTTTGGGGCGATTGTCTCCGCCATCCAGGAGGGCCGTGCGATCTACGACAATATTCGCAAGTTCATCACCTATATTTT
>JBGPAT010000174.1:0-6049 GCA_041480885.1 Anaerolineae bacterium | reverse complement strand
CCACCGGCGGCCAGGCTCTGAAATTCTATGCGTCGATCAGGCTTGACGTGCGCCGCATTCAGGCCATTAAGATGGGGGCCGAGATCATAGGGAACCGCACACGCGTCAAGGTCGTCAAGAACAAGGTGGCGCCGCCATTCCGGACGGCGGAGTTCGACATCATGTACAACGAAGGCATCTCGAAGTCCGGCGACGTTCTTGACCTGGCCACGCAGTTCGATATCATTCAAAAGCGGGGCGCCTTCTTCTCCTACGGCGACACCCGCCTCGGGCAGGGGCGCGAGAACGCCAAGGAATACATCCGTCAGAATCCGCAATTGCTTGCCGAGATTGAAAGCGTCATCCGGCAAAAGGCACTGAGCGGCGAGGTAGCCTTGCCTCTCGATATGGGTTCAGAGGGCACCGAGGATTCCGCAAGCATAGCCACGGCCGAGGACTAATGCGCCGGCCGGCTGCTGGGTCGTCGAGCTTGTGCAGGCCGCAGAATCCAACCGCCTCACCAGGGGGCAAATCGGTGACATGAATGTCCCGGCAACTCAGAAGCGCAGCCTGCTGGCTGCCTGTTCGACCCTCGTGTGGACGCTCACCGCGTGCGCGCCAACGTCCACACCCACATTCTTTGTTCCCCCAAGCGCGGCTGCGTACCCAAACCTTGAAGGCCCCGTCGCGGCCGCGCCCGGTACCGTCTTCTCCCCAAGCGCCACATCGGTGATTGTTCCAACGATCGTCCAGCCGTCTCCCACCCCCCCGTGCACGGACGGATTGACTTACGTCCACGATGTGACGATTCCTGATGGCACGAACGTGGCTCCTGGCCAACCCGTTGATAAACAATGGCTGGTCAAGAACAGCGGAACCTGCAACTGGGACGTGCGATATCGTCTTAAGCTCATCGGCGGCGACTCCATGGGCGCGGCGCCTCTTCAAGCCCTCTATCCGGCTCGCGCCGGAACGGAAATCACACTGCGGATTGTCTTCACCGCGCCATCGGCCACCGGACTTTATGAAAGCCAATGGAAGGCAATCGGACCTGATGGAAAGCCGTTCGGCGATCCCTTTTTTGTGTCGATAGCCGTGGCCCCATAGAAGTGCGGGGCAAACCGCGGCACGAGATCTCGGGAAGGGCCTCAGGCGCCAGCATGGTTAGAAGGCGGATTCGCAGCACTTCAGATGTCAAAAACTGAATATTACCGACGAAAGCTCAGAACACTGAGCGACTGGAAGCCGTTCCTGCTGAAGTCATCCGGTCTCCCGGGTCCTCGCGGGAACCTCGAACTGGCGCAAGTCGTGGCAGAAGATGGCACCACCGAACGCATCGAGGCGTTCCTGGCGATTCCGCCTGAACTGGCCCCGGAGAATAGTGCGGCGGTCTTCCTGGTTTTCTGCGGAGTCACCGCGCTCGGCAAGCAGATCGCCCGCGGAGAAAGTCGGCAATTCGCCAGGCTGCGTCAATACGCCTCAGACCCGCGCTGGCGCGTGCGCGAGGCTGTGGCCATCGCGCTGCAATATGCCGGCGAGGCGGACATGCGTGGCTTGCTAAAAGAGTTGCGGATTTGGCGCAAGGGCACCTGGTACGAGAAACGCGCGGTCGCCGCCGCGCTTGCGGAACCACGCCTTTTGAGAGATCGTGGGATTGCCAAGCGGGTCCTACAGGTCTTTGGCGCAATGACTGCAGACATCGAGGCTGCGCCGGACCGGTCCGCTGATGCTTTCAGGGTCCTGCGACAGAGCATGGGCTATTGCTGGAGCGTAGCTGTGGCTGCGCTCCCCGAGGCTGGGAAGCCTCTCATGGAAAAGTGGTTGGGAAGCAAAGATCCCGACGTCTACTGGATCATGAAAGAAAACCTTAAGAAGAATCGCCTGGTCAGCATGGACCCGAGGTGGGTCGCAGCTTGCATTGGTCGACGGGACGCCAAACGGACCAGAACGAACAAATGAGCCTGATGCTTTCGTGACACCAGTCACAATCAGATTGAATCGGGATAAAATGGGGGCCAAGGACCAGCCCTCGCATATCAGCTTGGAGCTTGGCTGCGTCCGCCCAATAATGGAGTAGAGGCTTACGTCGGGGCGCCGTGGCGAAACATCGCTCCGCGCACGAGCGCCGGATGAAGTTCGTCGGCAGATCGGGTACGTTTCCCACAACGCACACTTCTTCGATACGTCGGTATACGAGAATCTGCGCCTGGCGCGTCGAGGCGTGAGTAGAGCGGAAGTGGAGCAGGCCGTGCGGCTTGCGCAAATCCACGACCTTATCCGGGAACTGCCTCAGGGCTACGACACGCCGATTGGCGAGCACGGCCTTCGGCTCAGCGCAGGCGAACGTCAGCCTCTGGCTTTGGCACGAGCTTTCATCAAGGACGCGCCTGTGCTGATCCTAGACGAGCCGACCGCCAATCTAGACGCACAAACCGAAAGGCAGGTGCTTGCCGTACTGTTCCGAGTGATGCTGGCGAAGACCACGCTGCTCATCACCCACCGGCTGGTGGGACTGCAAATGCTGGATCAGATCCTGGTCATGAATCACGGTGTGATCGTCGAGCGCGGTTCACAAGATGAGCTCCTCGAGCAAGAATGCCTGTACCGCCGGCTGTGGGACTTGCAGAATCGGATCTGGGGCGAGCCCACTTGACAGCTTGCAGCCTTTGAACAAAAGTGCTATAATCTTTCCATCTTCCCCGCTTGGCCACAGTCCAGTCCAAACTCTAGAGCGACCGAACGTATCAGCCCGTAAATTCATCTTGAGTAGATTCCCCATCTCCAAAAGACCATTGTGAGTCCTGCCTGCACCCATGGGGGCGCCGGCTCTAATTCCATTTCTCTGAAAAGGCATCAGTCCAAATGAAAATCCTCGAGCTAGAAAACGAGCCGTTGGCGAAACTGCGTACGGTTGCCAGGGATTTAAGCGTCTCGAACTTCAACCGACTGAAGAAAGAGGCTCTCATTCTTGAGATCCGGCAGGCGGAGGCCCAAAAAGAAGGCGTCGAACTGCGCGGCGGCGTCCTGGAGATCATGAGCGAGGGCATTGGCTTCCTGCGCGCGGCCAACTATCGCATCAGCGATCACGATGTCTATGTTTCACAGGCGCAGCTCCGCCGCTATGAGCTTCGTTCGGGTGATCTGGTGATCGGGCACGTCCGCCCGCCCCGAGAATCGGAACGGCACTACGGATTGCTCAAAGTGGAGACCGTAAACGGCATTGACCCCGAGGAGGCGACGCGCCGACCGGTCTTTGAGAATCTCACGCCGGTCTTTCCGGACAAACGGTTCGACCTCGAAATTGACCATGACACGCTCTCCTCGCGCCTGATCAACCTGGTGGCACCGATCGGGCGAGGTCAGCGCGGCCTGATCGTTTCGCCTCCAAAAGCCGGAAAGACCACGATCCTGAAGCATCTGGCCAATTCCATTTCCACCAAGTATCCGGACGTCCATCTCATGGTTGCTCTAATCGGCGAGCGCCCCGAGGAAGTCACAGACATGGATCGCTCCGTGGACGCCGAGGTGGTCGCTTCGACCTTCGATGAGCCCGTGACCTCACATGTGCGCACGGCGGAGATTGCCTTAGACCGGGCTAAGAGAATGGTAGAGATCGGGCGGCACGTGGTAATCTTGATGGACTCGATCACGCGTCTGGCGCGGGCCTACAACCTGGTGGTGAACCCTTCCGGAAGAACGCTCTCCGGCGGCATGGATCCATCAGCCTTGTATCCCCCAAAACGCTTTTTTGGCGCGGCCCGCAACATAGAAGAAGGCGGATCCCTGACGATCATCGCGACCTGCCTGGTGGACACCGGATCACGGCTGGATGATGTGGTCTATGAAGAGTTCAAGGGCACCGGCAACATGGAGCTCCTGCTTTCAAGGAAGCTCCAGGAGCGCCGGATCTTCCCAGCCGTCGACATCGAGCGCTCGTCGACTCGGCGCGAGGAGTTGCTGCTTGGGCCCGACATCCTGCAGCGAGTCTGGCTGATGCGCCGCATGTATGCCCAGATGGTCAGCTCGCCGCCCGGAGGCGCAGGCATGGATCAGGCCGTCGCGACCGAAGCGATCCTGACCCGTCTGGATCGAGCCAAGAACAATCAAATGTTTCTGGAGACTCTGACGGAAGACGTTTAGGATAAGCCACGCAGCCGTGGCGGCGAGCAAGAAACCCAAATCCGTATTACTGTATGAGATCCTGCCCGCGCTGGCATGAGCCAAGATTATGAGTAAACTCGTCCAATCATTTGGAATCCACCGGTTCAATATTCTTTCATGGGGCGTGACTGGGCTACTCGTGGCAGCCTTGTTAGGATGCACGGTTTGGTGGACTCAGCGAGGGGCCGCCTCCACAGCTCCCAGTCCGGCTCCGACAAGTCTGTCCGGGGCTGGTCAGCCGACAGCCAGCCTGCTGCCACTCACGATCCACGTAGTTGCGTTCCCGAGCATAGGCCGCCAGCTTAATCTCAAGACGGACCTCTCGGCGCAAGCAAGCGCGAAGCCCATCACTTACCGGGTTATGCAGGGCGATTCGGTCTTTGCAATTGCCAAGCAATTCAGCATCAAGCCCGAAAGCATCCTCTACAGTAACGAAACAACGCTGAACGACAATCCATCCAATCTCTCCCCTGGGATGGAACTCAGGATCCCCCCCGTGGACGGATTGACCTACACCTGGAAAGACGGCGACACGCTGGATTCGGTGGCGAATCAATTCAAGGCCGATCTGAACGGGGACAAGGTTATCAATCAGGCCGACGTCGATCTGCTGCGAGAGGCTATTCTCAGCTACCCCGGCAACAACCTTGACCTGACGAATCCGGTCATCAAACCCGGCCAACTGGTCATGGTCCCCGGCGGCCACCGGGAGCTCGTGTCGTGGCTGGATTTCGTACCTACTTCGAATCGCTCGGGCGGCACGGCTACATCCGAATTGGGCGGCGGCGGCTGCCCGGCGGGGGGAGGCGGCGGCGCGCCGGGGATCTGGCCTACCGATGGACCCCACACTGTCTCGGGCTTCGGCTACAGTTCCAGTCATCTGGGAATCGACATCACGGCAACCTCCAGCACTCTGATCCTGGCCTCGGGCGCAGGCGTGGTCGTTTTTGCCGGTTCAAGCCAGTATGGCTACGGAAACGTGATTGAAGTTGATCACTTGGATGGCTTCGCGACCGTGTACGGACACTTGAGCCAGATCAGTGTGCAGAGGTGCCAGACCGTCTACGGGGGTGAGGTGATCGGCATAGCCGGCTGCACGGGTAATTGCACCGGGGTTCACCTGCACTTTGAGGTCCGCGAGGGCAACGTCAACATCAACCCCTGGAGTATTCTCCAGTAGATGAACCAAGCCGAACTCAAGGCCGCTCTGAGAGACATACCTCTGAGCGGCCTTCGTGTATTTGATACGGTCGGCTCAACCAACGACGTAGCTCTGAAGTGGGCCTCAGAAGGCGCCGGGGATCTCTCGCTGGTAGTCAGTGATGAACAAACGGCTGGGCGTGGGCGGTCCGGAAGGTCCTGGTTCACGCCTGCGGGTACAGCCCTGGCCTTCAGCCTGATCCTTCGCCACACGCGCCATGAGGCCGCCCATGCGGCACGTATCACGGGCCTGGGTGCGCTCGCCGTGTTTGATGCGTGCGCTAGCCTGGGGCTTAGACCGGCTATCAAATGGCCGAACGACGTGCTCGTGCTCGGACGGAAAGTTGGGGGTATTTTGGTTGAGACGGCGTGGACGGGACAGAATTTGGACGTGTCCATACTGGGCATTGGTGTCAATGCGCTGAGCGGTTCTGTTCCATCGGTGAATCAATTTGACTTGCCTGCGACCAGCATCGAGAGTGAGCTTGGGCACCCCATCGACAGGAACGCCTTATTGCGGGACGTGCTGACGGCGTTGGTCAGCTGGCGAACACAACTCTCCGCCGATGAATTCATCAGCACCTGGGAGGAGCGCCTTGCCTTTCGCGGTGAACAGGTTGAAGTTGTGAGACCCGAAGAGGCAGCGCTGACGGGGACGCTACTTGGCCTGGATTCGGACGGCAGTGCACGGCTGAGGGCCGGTGACGAT
>JBGPAT010000173.1:0-6076 GCA_041480885.1 Anaerolineae bacterium | reverse complement strand
CCATGGTTTCGGAGATGGCGCGCTGGAACAGGGTCTGCATCAGCGGACGCGTCCAGGTCGTGAATCTGCCGCTGTACCATGACTTTGTGGACCTACGCCGCACCCCCGCCGAGGTGCGTAAGCTGCTGGAAGACATGGGACACGACAATGTCGTGGCCTTCCAGACGCGAAATCCGCTCCATCGAATCCATGAAGAGCTGACCAAGCGCGCGGCTGACCAGGTCGGCGGCTCGCTCATCATCCATCCCGTCGTCGGCATGACCAAGCCCGGAGACGTCGACCACTACACGCGGGTCCGCATCTACAAGGCCCTCGTGGACAACTACTATGATAAGAAGAGCACCTTGTTGAGCTTGCTGCCGCTGGCGATGCGCATGGCCGGACCGAAAGAGGTATTGCTGCACGCCATCGTCAGGCGCAACCATGGCGCCAACTATTTCATTGTGGGCCGCGACCACGCGGGGCCTGGCAAGGACTCCACCGGAAAAGCATTCTACGGTCCGTACGATGCCCAGGAGCAGATGAAGGAATATGAGCCCGAGCTGGGCGTGAAGATGATCCCATTTGAAGAGCTCGTCTACCTGCCGGACGAGAAACGATATGTTGAGGGCCGCGATGTGCCGCCGGGCGCCCGTACCCTCAACATCTCAGGCACGCAAGTCCGCGACGACTATCTTGCGAAGGGAAAATTGCTCCCCGAATGGTTCACGCGCCCGGAGACGGCCGAGATCCTGCGTGAGATGTATCCGCCGCGGCATAAACAGGGATTTTGCATTTGGTTCACCGGCTTGAGCGGCTCGGGCAAGTCCGCCACCACACAGGTGCTGACGTCGCTGCTTCTCGAACGAGGGCGCGAAGTAGCCATCCTCGACGGCGATGTGGTGCGGACGCACCTCTCGAAAGGTCTTGGCTTCAGCAAAGAGGATCGTGATACCAATATCCTCCGCATCGGGTTCGTTGCCGGGGAAATTGTGCACGCCGGCGGCGCGGTCATCTGCGCTGCCATCAGTCCATACCGCTCCGCCCGGAATGAAGCGCGCCAGATGGTAGGAGATAATTTCATCATGGCATACATGGACACGCCCGTGGAGATCTGTGAGCAGCGCGATGTCAAGGGCCTGTATGTGAAGGCGCGCCACGCGATGTCCGCAGGCCACCCGATGGGCTTCACAGGAGTCGACGATCCATACGAGCCGCCGGTGGATCCCGAGATTACGCTCAAGGGATATGGTGCCACGCCTGAAGAGAACGCGCGCAAGATCTTGGAGTATCTCGAAGCGCAGGGCTATGCGCTGCGGTAGTCTTGACGGATGGATGTGACAGACTCCTGATAACGCTCCGTTCCCTAGTGTGCATTGGATGACCATTCGATTTAGTGTCCGCTTTATTTCATTTATACTGCTGGGCCTCCTGGCCATTGCGGGCATCTTTCTGGTACTGCATGCCACGCCCGACGGCCTAGGCCTGACGGATGATTCCATAGGATACATTGCGGGCGCCCGGAGCATGCTCGCAGGACATGGCTATCGTGAGGCATGGCTTGCGAGCGACGGACCAGTCACGCATTTTCCCCCGGCCTTTTCCTCCGTGCTGGCATTCATCGGCTTGTTCGGCCTCGATCCGCTGCGGGGCGCCCGCTTTCTCAACGCATCCTTATTTGGCCTCAATATGGTGCTGCTATGCATCCTCGGCTGGCGCATGACGAAATCGCTGCCGGCAGGTTTGGTGCTGGCCGCACTTTTTCTGGTGGACGACTCCCTGCTGAGGGTGCATGCCACGGCTCTAAGTGAGCCATTGTTCATCTTCCTGACTTTGCTTGCCCTATGGATGTTTGACCTATACTTCGAGCGCGACGAGCACTGGCTCTGGCTCGTGCTGTGTGGTGTTTTTGTGGGTCTAGGGTATCTAACACGATATGCCGCCTTAGCGCTCGTAGTCACATTTGCATTGGCATTGTGGATTTTGCATGACACTCCGCGCAAGCGACTGGCTCGCGCCGGCCTTTTCCTCGCCAGCGTACTACCCTGGATAGCTGGCTGGGCCATCCACAATGACTTGGTCGGGGGCAGCGTGACAAACCGCGTCCTGGTTTGGCATCCGATCACCCTGAGCAACTTCGATACGGGGCTGCGGACCGCCTCAACATTTCTGATGCCGATTGAGGCCTGGCGCCTGAGCATGTTCAGGGTCCCCGGCCTGTTCCTGACAGTGATTCTGCTCATCCTGACCGCCGTGATGGTTTGGCTTGTTGTCGAAATGAAAAAGTACTGGGGAAAATCCGGCTCGGCCCCCAAGCCGAAAGCAATCCTGTTCGCCAACGGGCTCTACGTTTTTGGCTACGTGGCATCGATCGTCGCCGCGATGACCTTGTTTGATGCCTCCACCAAGTTCAAACTGCGCATCCTCTCCCCGGTCTACGTGGCGCTGTTGATCCTCCTGGTCGCGCTCGGCAGGTGGGCCTGGGGCAGGCGCAGAGCACTCGTACTGGCGTTTGGATTGCTGATATTTGGAATCTCAATCGGCGGCCAGGTCGCGGCGGTCACTGAGCTCACGAAAGGTGGCCAAGGCTACGCGTCCTTCAAGTGGTACGATTCGACGGCCATGACGTATTTGCGCGGCCTGCCGGCGGGTGTGATGATCTACACCAACGAACCTGGCGCAGTCTATCTCTACGCCCGACGCGGCGCATATGTGCTGCCCGATCGGGTAGACCCCGTTACGGCCGAAGCTCGGCCGGGCTTTGAACAGGGCGTCGCGCTGATGCAAAGCGACATCCGGGCGGGCCGTGCCGCGCTGGCTTTGTTCAGTGGAGGTGATACGCCGGCTTCGGACGCGGGCATACTGAGCGCGGGGCTATATCTTGCGCACAAATCGGGAGGCGCTGAGGTATTCGCCGCGGCGCCTTGAGACCGGAACATGACGATCCAGGAGAAGTTCAGTCTCAAGGGGCGCACGGCTGTTGTCACGGGCGGCGGCGGCCTGCTGGGTGCCGAGTTTTGCAGGACATTGGCGGAGGCAGGCGCGGCACTGGCAGTAGTAGACTTGGATGCTGAGGCGGCCCGCAGGGTCGCAGCAAGCCTGGAGAAGGACGGCCGCCAAGCGATGAGCTTTGCGGCCGATGTCACAGATCCCGCTTCCATCGGCGATTTGGTCGGGACCATTCTGTCCAACTTTGGCGGTCTCGACGTTCTGGTGAATTCGGCCGCGCTCGACCCAAAATTCGATGCCGAGGCGGTCAAGAAGGGTATTACACCCGGCAGCTTCGAAGATTATCCGCTGGATGAGTGGAACGCAGCTCTCAACGCGAATCTCACTGGCATGTTCCTCGTGACCCAGGCCTGCGTGAAGCCGATGCTTGAGCACGGCCAGCGGGGGAGCATTATCAATATCTGCTCCACCTATGGACTCAACGGGCCTGATCAACGCATCTACATCAATGAGGGCAAGCGAGTCGCCTACAAACCCGTGTATTACACGGTGACTAAAGCGGGCGTGCTGGGATTCACGAAGTACCTGGCCGCCTACTATGCGGGCACCGAAATACGCGTGAACGCGCTGACCCCGGGCGGGGTGTTCAACGACCACGCAGACTACTTTGTGAAGAACTACTCTGCGAAAACCATCCTCGGGCGCATGGCGCGGACCGATGAAATGAGTGGAGCCTTGCTGTTCCTGGCCTCGGACGCCTCGTCGTACATGACGGGCAGCAATCTGATTGTGGATGGCGGCTGGACCGCCTGGTGAGCCGCCTGACGGGATCGCCGTCGCGCAGGGAGCGTTTTTTCAACGCCCAAGAGGATCTGGGCACAAAAAGATGACTGAGATACTGGCTCTGATTCCTGCGCGCGGCGGCTCAAAAGGCATCCCACGCAAGAATATTCGCAACTTTGCCGGTTTTCCCTTGCTCGCCTATTCCATCGCGGCTGGGTTGCGGGCAAAGGCCGTTACGCGCGTGATGGTCTCCACCGAGGACGAGGAAATCGCTGCGGTTGCGCGTGAGTGGGGGGCAGAGACGCCGTTTGTTCGTCCCGTGGAATTGGCGCAGGATGATACGACGGACTTGCCCGTCTTTCAGCACGCGCTAAACTGGCTGGCAGAGCGCGAGGCTTACAGGCCGGATGTGGTGGTACAACTTCGTCCGACCTCACCGATCCGACCACGCGACTGCGTGGACAACGCAGTGAGAATCCTGCTCGCGCACGCCGACGCGGACAGCGTGCGCGGCGTCGTGCCGGCCGGCCAGAATCCGCACAAGATGTGGCGGCTTTCAGGCGCGGATGGCCCCATGAAGGCCCTGCTACAGGTCGACGGTGTCAAGGAACCTTACAACGCACCGCGCCAGAGCCTGCCACAAATCTACTGGCAAACCGGGCACGTCGATGCGATCAGGGCCGATACCATCTCTCACAAAGAGTCAATGAGCGGCCGTCTTGTGTATCCCCTTATCATCGATCCACGCTACACCGTGGACATAGACAATCTGGCGGACTGGGCCAGATACGAATCTCTGGTCTATTCCGGCAAGCTCGACATGGTCTCTCCGGGCAGGGAGCGCAGGCCAATGCCTGAGGACATCGCCTTGATAATCTCAGATTTTGACGGAGTTATCACAGACAACCGGGTCTGGACGGATGAGCATGGCAATGAAACGGTTGTGGCTTCACGAAGCGATAGTATGCACATCCGGGCGCTGCGCGAGCACGGGATTGAGGTAGTGATACTCTCTTCGGAGCCAAATCCGGTCGTGCAAGCCCGGGCCGGGAAGATGGGCGTGGATGCGATACAGGGAATCGACATCCGGGGCAAAGGTGAGGCTTTGGGGCAATTGCTTACGCGGAAACGCGTGGATGCCTCGCGAGTGATCTACATAGGCAACGACCTGAACGATCTACCATGTTTTGAGATCGCTGGCTGGGCCGTGGCAGTTGCAGACGCCTACCCGGAAGTCCGGCGCGCCGCAGACTTGGTACTGAACACCGCCGGCGGTCGCGGCGCGCTGCGCGAACTGTGCAATGTGGTGCTAGAAGGACTTCACGAGCACACCCCAGGAGAACTGAAATGAGGCGTGAGGTGCAGTTGGGAAGCCGTCCGGTGGGCGATGGTCACGCGGCCTACATCATTGCGGAGATCGGAATCAACCACAACGGGGATCTGGAGATCGCGAAGCGTATCATTGATGCGGCCGTCCATGCGGGCGCGGACGCGGTCAAGCTCCAGAAACGTACGCCTGAAGTCTCCACGCCGCCTGAGCAGCAGCAGCAGATGCGGGACACGCCGTGGGGCTACATCACGTATCTCGACTATCGGAAGAGAGTCGAGTTCAGCCGTGAGCAGTATCGCGAGCTTGACAGCTATTGCCGGGAAAAGGGTATCGCCTGGCTCGTGTCCGTTTGGGACGAACCCGCCGTGGATTTCATGGAGGAGTTCAATACGCCCGCGTACAAGGTTCCCTCAGCCTCGCTGACGGACCACGGCTTGCTGAAACATATCAGGGGTACCGGCAAACCGGTCATCATCTCCACCGGCATGTCTACGATGAAACAGATCCATGGCGCCGTGAAAGTCTTGGGGTCGGAGAACCTGATCATCATGCACTGCACCAGCGCGTACCCTTGTGAGCCAGAAGAACTCAATCTCAAGATGGTTCAGACGCTCCGGCACGAATTCCCCGATACCCCAGTTGGCTACTCTGGGCATGAGGTCGGCCTCGTGCCCTCGGCGGTTGCCGTGGCGCTAGGTGCCTGCCTGGTGGAGCGTCACATTACGCTGGACCGCGCCATGTGGGGCAGTGATCAAGCCGCCTCTGTTGAACCCGGTGGCTTTGAGCGCTTGGTGAAATACATTCGCGTAACCGAGGCGTCGCTGGGTGATGGCGTCAAGAAGATATATGAGAGTGAGCGGCCTTCAATGAATCGGCTCAGACGGGTGAACGGCGAGGAATGACAACTGTGGCGTGGGGGGCCACACTTCCCATTCCCACTACGTGAGCCATGGACCTGATCCCGCAAGTTCGCCGCGCGGTCCGGCCTGCAGCGATGACTCTGCAGGCTGCTGTGCGCTGGCGGCGCTTGTCCTT
>JBGPAT010000172.1:0-6101 GCA_041480885.1 Anaerolineae bacterium | reverse complement strand
CAACGTGCCCACGATGGTGGCGCAAACCTTGCAGGCTCTTACGCAGGCGGCGCCCTCAGTCACTTCAACCAACACTCCCCTGCCGACCGCCACCGCGACTCTCGCCAATACACCCGTGCCGCCCACTTTGAGCGTCAGCGCCGCCACAGACTGTTACGCCGGCCCCAGCAGGAACTACGGCTTCGTAATCACGATCCGCCCCGGAACCACTGTGACTGTGGTCGGAAAGGACGCCCCCGACAACTATTGGATCATCGACGTCCCTGGCTATCCTGGCACCCTCTGTTGGCTTTCGGGACAATATGCAATGGTGGGCGGCGACACCAGCGGTCTCTCCGTACCAGCCACGCCTCTTGCATCGATCTACACTCTGAGTGAGCCTCGCAATTTGCGCGTCTCATGCTCCAGTGAGCCTTCATCGGACCCTGACGATGCTTGGGGGCACGACGGGTCTAGGTGGACCGTGGTCTTCCGATGGGCAAATACCGATCCCGACCAAACGGGCGTGCGAGTTTACAGAAATGGATGGCGCATAGCAACGTTGGGCGGACACGCAACCTCGTACACCGATACCTTCCGCCACCACGATCGGCACGACGAAGTCACGTATGGTGTACAGGCATTCACCAGTGCAGCGGTATCCAGCATCGTGACCGTAGACGTGCGCCACTGCAAATAACGCAAAGACGAAACGGATTTCATCCCCATTGCATAAGCGGCCGCTTCTGCCGGGGAGACACCGTCTGTGGCTTTTAACCTACCGGCGGGTGCGGCGATGCTGCTGTACAACCGCGACCAAGACCTTTCCTTGAGAATTGAACATGTGTTCTGTATAATAGTCCATTGCCGGGCCGCCGCCCCGTTCTCTGCCAGTGGCCTCTGTCAAATCCATGCGTAACACAAGGAGCACCTGTCGTCTCCAATCAACCTCCCCGCGATGATGACCTGCTTCGCGTTCGCGACGGGATGCGCATTCAGCATGCTGGTCGAACCACGATTTGGTGATTCGTAGGCCTCCACTCCCTGCGCGCTCTCCGTATTGGTCGCGCACTCGCCCCTCGTCCCGATGATGTCAAGCGCAATGCCGATCGTGCAACCCAGCCCCACCGTTCGCGCCGCCGCCACCCCGTCTACGCCGGTGCCAGACGGCAAACTCGCGCGACGCTGGTCTGCCATCGCCCCACCAATGCACGCCCCGCTCCGCCAAGGCCCGGGGCACCTCAGCCTCCAGCGATCGGCAATGGGAAATCTGGACTCCAAAATGGAGTTGTTATGCCCGGCCGGGAGGATTTGAATTGAATTTGATTTCTTCAATTCCTCTCATAAATTCCGCTATTCGTGCGAGGTGAGCCAGACCCATCCGCGGTGATTGTCCCAATGGAGATGGGCGCAAGGGCGATCCTAAGTGTTTCCCCGGCCCCCCCGCACGTGCCCTTTCTAAACCTTCACGCTGAAAACAAGCACCGGCTGCTGTTTGCCCTTAAAAAGCACACCACCGATATCTTCCACCCGAATCTCGTCCGGCAAGCCCTTTCTCGTGTTCTCATCCACAAGAATCGGCCCACCGGCACTTTTCGTGTGAGCCTCGATGCGGGCCGCAAGGTTCACGGTATCCCCTACGCATGTGTACGTGGCGCGGTGCTGCGTCCCGGTATAGCCCGCGATCATTTGTCCCGAAGCGATTCCTATCCCAATTTGCACGCTTGTCTTGTGCCGGGCCAACCGGTCGGCGTTGAAGCCGGCCAGATCTTCTATCATCTCCAGGGCCGCTCGCACTGCCTGTTCGCAATGCCTGCCGTTCGGGATCGGTGCCCCAAATACCGCCATCAAGCCGTCCCCGATCATCTGATTCAGAGTGCCATCATGATTCGTGATGGCATCGAACATCAAAGCAAAATAGTCGTTGAGCATTTCGATCGTATCGGCGGGATCTTGACTTTCGGAAATGGTGGTGAAGGACCGGATGTCCGCAAACATGGCGGTGGCGTCCACATGCTTTCCGCCGAGGGCGAAACCGTCCTTCAACAACTCTTCAGCGACCTGAGGCGTGGCGAAGGTACGGAAAAGCTTCAGCTGCTGATCACGCAAGCGTTTCTTCTCCAGGCTCGCATTGACCCGCGCCCGCAGCAGCACCGGGTTCAGAGGCTTGGTCAGATAGTCCTCCGCGCCCATCTCGATGCATTTGACCACGCGGTCCACTTCATCAGAGGCCGAGGTCATGATGACCGGCGTACCTCGCAGGCTGGGGTCCTGCAGCATGGCCTCCAGCACCTGAAATCCGTCCAGCTCCGGCATTTCGATATCCAGCAGAACAAGGTCATAAGGCTTGGCCTTCAGCATCTCCAAAGCCTGCCTGCCATTTTCCGCCGAGGCAATTTCATGACCCTGCTGCTCCAATCCCCGCGCCAGCAATAGCCGATTAACTCGATTGTCGTCGACTACCAGCAAGTGCCCCGGTTCATGCCTTGTCATGCCGCAGGCCTTTCAGTTCGTTAGCCACAACCTGGTACAGCTGTTCAAGACTTGCGAGCCGGCCACCCACATCGCCCAGCCGGTTCTCTTTTCCGATCATTTCCAACTCGCGCGCCGAATCCGCCATCCTTTTTGCGCCGAAGGTGGCAGCGTTGGACTTGAGCGAATGTGCGGCACGACGGAAGGCATCCGCCTCATGGGATTTCAGCGCCGCTTCTAGCTCCGTGATGAGTTTCGGCGCCTCCTCCAGGAAAGTATTCACGAGCTCGTCAATGAAATCCGCGCCGGACATCTGTTTTAGCTCTTCAAACGCCGTCATGTCAATTTCGCTATTGGGCATCCTATGCTCCTCAGAGTGCGGTGGACGTGAGCGACACGGACATCATTTCTTGCCAGCTTTCTGCGCGGCCTTGACACGACCCCTATTGGGGCGCTTTGAGGTCGCTTTCTTTGCCATCTTGGCATCGCGAATCTTGTCGGGTGTGGACTTCCCCGGAAGGGACCGATGGACTACACTTTCCGGGCCCCTGGATCTAAGCAGCGCTTCCACCAGTTCCTGTACCCGTATTGGTTTGCTGACATAGTCGTTCATACCAGCCGCAATGCACATCTCGCGATCGCCTTGCATAGCGTTCGCAGTCATGGCTATGATGTGCGGCTGCGCCAGAGTCCCGATCTTGCGAATAGCCCTCGTCGCATCCAAGCCGTCCATTTCGGGCATCTGAACGTCCATCAGAACCAGATCGTAAGATTGGCGCTGGACGGAGTCGACCGCCTCCAATCCGTTCGAGGCAACATCAGCTCGATAGCCCATTTGATCGAGCAGGCGCAGCGCCAATTTCTGGTTTACCGCGTTGTCCTCCGCCAACAGTATTCGCAGCGGATGGCGCCTTGCCATGTCCGGGTCAATCGTCGCCTTGGCGGACTCCGGCTGCGCGGCGACCACGTTCCGGGCGAAGATGCTTGCCAAGGCGTCGAAGAGCGCCGAGGGTTTGAGAGGCTTGGTCAGGTAGGCGGCGATCACCAGGTCGTCGGAACCTGACTCTTTTCGACCGAGCGAGGTCAGCAGGATGATTGGAAGGGACACCGGGTCGCGCAGCTGGTGCAGTTCTCGCGTGAGCATGATGCCGTCCATCTCGGGCATTTGCACGTCAAGGACAGCGAGATCAAACGCTTCGCCTGACTTCAGCCACCTGAGGGCCTCCCGCGGCGAATGAGTTTCTCGTGGCAACATGCCCCATTTCTGGGTTTGCAGCATCAGGATGCGGCGATTGGTGGCATTATCGTCCACGATCAGCACGCGCCGATCCTTCAGCGACGGTTGGATCCCCTTGAGATCGCGGGTAGTCCTGCGCTCAGCTACCGCGGCGGCCTCACCTTTCAGCGTGAACCAGAACGTCGAGCCTTTGCCGTCCCCAGCCGACTCTGCCCACATGGCGCCACCCATCATTTCTGCCAGGCGTTTGCTGATGGCCAAGCCCAAGCCGGTGCCGCCAAACCGACGGGTGGTCGAAGAATCGGCCTGGCTGAATGAAGCAAAGAGCCGATTCATACGGTCCGCAGGAATGCCGATGCCCGTGTCCCGCACAGAGATTAGTAGATGGTCCGGTCGCGTGTCGCGCTTGACAGTGAGAACCACTTCACCCTTCTCGGTGAACTTGACAGAATTGCTCATCAGGTTAAGCAGGATCTGGCGCAAGCGGGTCACGTCGCCGCTGATCCCCAGAGGCACGTCATCTTCGATGATGTAGGCAAGGTCGAGATTCTTCTCGACGGCACGTCCTGCCACCAGATCGAGGGCGGACTCTACACATTCACGCAGGTCCAGCGGTTGATGCTCCAGCTCCATCTTGCCTGCTTCGATCTTGCTGAAGTCCAGAATGTCGTTGATGATCGCCAGCAGGGCGTCGCCCGAGTTCCGGATGGTTTCTGCGTAGTCCAGTTGTTCCTTGCTGAGCTGAGTGTCCATCAACAAGCCGCTCATGCCGATCACTGCGTTCATGGGCGTGCGGATCTCATGACTCATGGTTGCCAGGAAGGCGCTCTTAGCCTCGTTGGCCGCCACGGCCTCCTGGCGAGCGCGTTGAAGTTCTGTGATGTCGTGGTAGATCCCGACCAGGCCCGTTTTCCCAGACGGTAGTGGCAGCGGTACCCCGGATAGCTCGACATCCACCAGCGACCCATCCTTCCGCGTTCTCTGGGCAATCACATGCAAGTCGTCGGCGGCGGCCTGCCGGTTGTAGGCCTCAGCTTCCGTGTGCAACCCTTGTGTGACTGCCACAAGGGCATCCACGTTGCGGCCAATGGCCTCGTCGCGCGCGTAACCAAAAAGCTTTTCGGCGCCCGGATTCCAGGCCACCACCTTGGAGGCTTCGTCTACCGTCACAATTGCGACCGGGCTGTTTTGCACCACTGCATCAGAGTACTGCTTTTCGGCCTTGACCTCTGCGAAGAGGCGGGCATTCTCAAGCGCAATGGCTGCCTGCCGTGCCAGACCAGTCAGGAAGTTCAGGTCGCTCTCATTGAACGGATCAGTGCTGCGCCAGACGGCCATCATCCCTATCACCTGGTCGGCACGCATCAGGGGCGTGGCCATCAGGCGTTCCAAAGCATTGTCGTCCGTACCAGGGATTATGACGGAACGTGGATCCTTGGACGTGTCATTCACAAATTCAGCCTTCCCCTGACTGGCCAGTGTCCCAATGATGCCTTCGCCCAACCTGATTGCGTCGGACTTCAGCGCCGCAGCGAGCTTGCCCAAGCCCGTGGCTAGGCGCATGGACATCTGGTCCGGCTGCATAAGGAACACCGCACTTGTCTCTGCCACCAGCAACTCTTTTGCGCGCCCCGCTACTTTCTCGAGAACCACGGCCGGATCCAGGGAGGAGGAGAGTTCGCGGCCCACATCGGCCAGCGCGGACATCTCGTTGGCACGGCGCTGGGTCTCCAAATAGAGCCTTGCGCTTTCGATAGCGATGGCGGTCTGGCGCGCCACGCTCACCAAGAAGTCGAGCTCTGCCTGCGTGAATAGGCCGTCCGGACGCTCCCGCCACACCATAATGCCCCCAATGATCTCGCCGCGCGATACCAGGGGCGCCCCCATCAGGCACTCGTGTTCGTCTTCATCTTCCGGTATGCCCGGGACTGTGATTTTTCGCGGGTCGGAATATGGATTGTTTACGTATTCGGCGACGCCGCTCTGCAGTATGTGGCCGAGAATACCTGTGCCTGCTTGTAACACGAGCGCTTTCATTTCGGCTTCATATGGCCCGAGACTGACCACAGTCCGAAAAGTCTCACCGCCGGGCTCCCTCAAGTTAATCGCGATATCGCGAACCCGCATGATGTCCTTGGCATGAGCGGCGATGCGTTGGAGCACAGGTTCCAGCTCGCGGGTGGCCGCGATGTCATTGCCGATCTCGGCCAGCGTGGCCATTTCCTGGGCGCGATGCTCCGTTTCCCCGTGCAATTGTGCTGTGCGAATTGCCGCACCGGCATTGGCGGCGATGGTGGCAAGCAGCCGCAGTTCATTCTGTCCGAACGCATTTTCCCGGGTCGTCGACTGTACACTGATCTCACCGATGGCCTCCCCGCCCGCAAGAATCGGAACGCCCTGATAGGAATGCGCT
>JBGPAT010000171.1:0-6140 GCA_041480885.1 Anaerolineae bacterium | reverse complement strand
TGTTCGTCATAATGTAGACGCAATATTGCTTCTCGGTCAAGAGCCGTTGCTCCCTATCGACCACATGTGATTGCGAGGACCGCCGGGACGACCGCGAAGCGTGTCCGTGGCAAGCAATCTTGCTTTATCATCCTAGATTCCTTCGCTGCGCTCGCAATGACATAGCCGCGAGGAGACTGCATCCCCGGAAGATTGCCAGGGACGACCGCGAAGCGTGCCCGCGCCAATGCAATCTGATCGCATCGTGGGGGATTGCTTTGCCCCGGAGAACGGGGCTCGCAATGACAGACGCTTCGCTCGCAGTCGCATTTCGAGACCTATATCAGTGCGAGGACCGCAGGGACGACCGCGAAGCGTGCCCGTGGCAGGCAATCTTGCCTTATCATGCTAGATTGCTTCGCTGCGCTCGCAATGACCGACGCTGCGCTCGCAATGACATTCATAGTTCAGGTGCGCGCCGGGCGATTTTGTCCTTGACCCGCGCCGCGAATTCGGCCAGCCCGATGTTGTTCTGCTGCGTGCCATCGCGGACGCGCAGGCTGACCTGGCCCGCCTTCATCTCGTTCTCGCCGACGACCAGCATGTAAGGCACCTTCATCAACTGGGCGGAGCGGATCTTGGCGTTCATGCGCTGGGCGCTGATGTCGGCGCTGACGCGCACGCCCTGCCCGCGCAACTGGCTGACGATGCCCTGAGCGTAGTCGTTCTGCGAGTCCGTGATCGGGATCAGGCGCACCTGCTCGGGGGATAGCCAGACCGGAAAACTGCCGGCGTAGTGCTCGATCAGGAATCCGATCAGACGCTCGTGGGTGGAGAGCGGCGCGCGGTGTATGCACAGCGGCACTTCCTCGATGCCCTGCTTGTTGATGAACTTGAGATCGAAGCGTGCCGGCTGGGCGAAGTCCACCTGGTTCGTCGCCAGCGAGAACTCCTTGCCGATCACGCTCCAGACCTGCACGTCGATCTTGGGGCCATAAAAGGCGGCCTCATCCTCGGCTTCAACAAAAGGCACATTGCCGTTGAGCATGGCACGCCGTACCATGTCCTCGGTCTTCAGCCACAGGCGCTCGTTGTCCACATATTTCTTACCGAGACCCTGCTTGCTGTGCAGGCTGAGGCGCATGACATATTTCTCGATGCCGAAGAGTGCGAAGTACTTGAGATAGAGTTGCACCACGTCCAGAAATTCCTGCTCGAATTGCTCCTCCGAGACGTAGATGTGCGCATCGTTCATGTGCAGCGAGCGCACGCGCATCAGGCCGAAGAGTTCACCCGACTTCTCGTAGCGGTAGTCCGTGCCATATTCCGCCAGGCGGATCGGCAGATCGCGATACGAGCGCGGCTGGGAGCCGAAGATCTTGTGATGCATCGGGCAGTTCATGGGCTTGACATAGTACTTTACGCCCTCCAGTTCCATGGGCGGGTACATGCTCTCGGCATAGTAGGGCAGGTGCCCCGAGTGGATGAACAAGTCCTCTTTCGAAAGATGCGGCGTGCGGACGCGCAGGTAGCCGGCCTGCTCTTCCGTTTCCTTGGCCAGCTTCTCAATCTCCTCGATCATCACACCGCCATTGGGTGCAAACAGCGGCAGGCCCGGTCCCACATCTTCATCGAAGAAGAAGATCTGCAGTTCCTTGCCCAGCTTGCGGTGATCGCGCTTCTTGGCCTCTTCGAGCTGCCAGAGATAATCCTTGAGCTGCTGGGCGTTCTCCCAGGCCGTGCCATAGATGCGCTGGAGCATCTTGTTGTGCTCGTCGCCGCGCCAGTAGGCGCCCGCCACTGACATCAGCTTGACGGCGTCCGGCTTGATCTCCTTGGTATTGGCGACGTGCGGGCCGCGGCACAGGTCCACGAACGTATCATCCTGGTAGATCGAGATCTCGGGCTTCTCCTTGAGCGGATTGCCGTATTCGTCGAGGCTGCCCTTCTCGAGCCCGTCGATCAACTCGAGCTTGTAGGGCTGATCCTGGAAGATGCGGCGCGCCTCATCGGCCGACACCACCTGCTTGGCAAAGTCGAACTTGCCGGCGATGATCTGCCGCATGCGCTTCTCGATGGACTGCAGGTCCTCAGGGGTGAGGTTGCGCGGCAGGTCGAAGTCATAGTAAAAGCCGTTCTCCACGGGCGGGCCGATGGTGATCTTGCCGTCCGGGAACATCTCCAGCACGGCCTGCGCCATGATGTGCGCGGCGGAATGGCGGATCTTGTAAAGATTTGATTCCTCGTACTTTTCGGACGACATGTGTGACATTGTTTCTCCTTCTTTCTCTCACCACACGTGCGCCTGCGCCCCAGTGCAGGCAAAGGACGCCAAGCTTCACCTTGTGGTCAATAAAAACAAAACTCGCCCGGATACGGGGCGAGAATTTGCTTCACGCGGTTCCACCCGAATTACCTCCCGAGGAGGTATCTCTTGGGCCGATAACGGGGCCAGCCGTCTTCCTTACCAGCCTGGTCGCCCAGACGTTCAGGTCAATGCTCGCGGGTGGTTTTCAGCGGTGGCTACTGGAAACGGCTCTCAATCGCTGGCCGTTCCTTCCTGTCAGAAACCCGGTCCGCTTACTCGTCCCGGTCGAAGCGTTTAGCGATTTGTCTCTATTATATGCGCCTCGGCCGCGACGTCAAGCGCTTGAAGAGCGCCAATATGGGGCTTCATGGGAGGTGCCTGCCCCGCGCCGCAGGGCTCGATAGGGCGATCTTGGTCCCAGGAAACGTGTTCCGGCGGGCTGGGTGGCCGAACCCGCCCCTTGCGCGGGAGACCGCCTCAGTGCCCGGGCGGATGAGGCAACGAGCGGGACCGGCGCAGTTCACTGTTGTCCCCGGATAACGCATGCTTGATCGTCTGCTACGGCAGGTCCGGTGACCATCTGTAGATTTCGGGTTCACTTCTTGATCAGTTTCACCATCTCTCTCACAAAGGCGGGCAAGTCTGCAGGCCAACGGGAAGTCACCAGGTTTCCATCTACGACGACCTCCCGGTCCTCGTAGATGCCGCCGGCAGCCTTGATCTGTTCGGGGACACCATCGTGCCAAAAGCCCGTCAAGTGCCTCCCGCGGACCAAATCGGCAGACACGAGCAGCCATGGTCCGTGGCAAATCGAAGCCACGGGTTTGTCCTTCGCGAAGAAGGATCGTGCAATCTCCTGCGCTTTCTTGATCTTGCGCACCGTCGCGGGCGCCCCTTCCGGAAAGCCCCCGGGAATCACCAACAGGCCGTACTGCTCAGGATCCACGTCGGCGATGGTCTTGGTGATGTTCAAGCTGTAGCCATGCTCGCCGTGGATCACCCCCGTTTGCGGAGCGGCGACGTCCACATCCACGCCTTCTTCCAACAGGCGGAAGTATGGAAAGAACAGTTCCATGTCCTCGAACTCATTGGCCGTCAGGATAACGGCCCGAAGGGCTCCTTTCGGATGCATGCGATTGCTCCTTGACGGTCGCGCAAGCGGCGCCCCATGTCGAAATCCACTCACCAGCGGCAGACGCGCCCGGGCCTCGTGCATCCCGAGGCTGAGTCTGTGCTGGTGCGTCCGCTCGCAAGTGAAGAGGCATGCCGCGCGGCCGACGGCGCACTATATCATACAAAATAGACGATGAATAGCGTCTTTGTGTCCTTTGGCGCAAGGAATCGCCTGAAGTCAAGAGACCGGGCGGGCCGACCTTGCCCGTGATCTTGGCAATTGCGGGTGAGGGAGATCCCGCGGGGCGTGAGGTCCGGAGGGGCGCCCGGGAGCGGGATCGGAATCACCCGGGTAAGCAGGCTGGGCCGCGAGTAACTGACCGGTGGGCATGTGCCCAACGGTACTTTGACAAGTGCCCAACGGTACTTTGACAACTTACCAACGGTGCTTTGACAAAAGACCATCGGTCATTTCGATTAAAGGAACTTACATAGACTACACATAGACTACGCACAGACTACGCAGAGAGGAGCCGCACCTTCTGCATTTAGGGACGCAGGCAAATGCAGCCCATCGAAACGTCTGGCGAGCCTGGCGAGGCCTGACGGCCGCCAAAGAACAAAGGAGCCCCCAAAATGGGGAGCTCCTCTGTTGTGTGGGCGAGACAGGGCGCGAACCCGCGATCTGTCGGAGGTCAGGGCAGCGGACTACCCTGTGGCGCCACTCACGTTTGCGGCGATGGAATCCCTGCGCCTGGCTGCCTCGATCGGGCCACCCGTGTGACTCTAGTGAATGTTGAGGATGACAACCAGGCTGCGGTTCATGAGGTGGCTATTGGTGCTGATTCCAAGCCAATAGACATTGACGTTCTTGGTGCCCGCCGACACACCTGCCTTCTGGAAGCTGATGCATTCGTTCTGGCCCATGGTGGGGGCCATGACCAGGTTCACCCCATTGAGCCCCCCGCTCGGCTCAAGCAGCGTACTCCCAATGAACGCTCTAACCCTGATGAACGAGTCGGTGCCCGCTACGCTGCAGAACAGCGTGATGACATCCGCGTGCTTTCCGGCGGGAATCGTTACACTTGTCGTCACCCCGGCGGAAATCCAATGATAAAGTTGCGGGGTCGTGAGGTCCAGCTGGTTCGCCTTCTGAATGAAAGCGTAGCGCGTGGTGCCTGGCGCCAGAAGCGTCGAGGGCACTGACGCCGAGACGGCGTAGCTCACGCCCGCGCTCGCCATCACGACCAAGAGTCCCGCCAAGATGAGTTGTGATTTCTTTAGAAACATGCCCTCTCTCCTGTTGTGAATCAAAACCAAATACGGACTAATTCGCCTAATTATACCCCCTATACAGACTCCTCTCACGAACAAGCCTCGATGACGTCCACAACGCGTGCAGCCAGACAGACGGGCAGGCGATTCGTCTGCGAGCACCTGACAGACGGGCATCTGACCGATGGGCAACTGCCCAACGGGCAGATCTCAACATACCATCGGGCATTTCGATTAAAGGAACTTACATAGACTACACACAGACTACAGCAGAGAGGAGCTGCCCCTTCTGCGTTTAGGGACGCAGGCAAATGCAGCCCATCGAAACGCCTGGGGAGCCTGGCGAGGTCTGACGGCCCCCAAAAAGCAAAGGAGCCCCCAAAATGGGGAGCTCCTCTGTTGTGTGGGCGACACGGCGCCTGGGGCGGCACGACCTCGGGCCCGCCCCAAGAAATCAAGAAGCCCCTTTCGGGGCTTCACTTGTGGGCGAGACAGGGCTCGAACCTGCGACCTCTGCTATGTCAAAGCAGTGCTCTAACCAGCTGAGCTACCCGCCCGGGAGAATGACATTATAGCGAGGGGCTGTGGATTTGGCAATGCCATGCGTAAGGGTGCTCCAAGACGCCTCGTCTCACGTTCACGGACCGCACAGGAGAGATCATGACGACAAAACGAAAACAGAGCACGGTTACCGCCTCGACAACGAAGACCGCCGGCAAGCTCGCGGTCGAGAACGTGAACGTGCCCGGCTACACTCATCGGGTGGACGCGAGGTTGTATGAGGCCATGCGCAAGGCAATGCTGAAGATGCTGCCGCGCAAAGCGCCGGGCATGACGCAGAGCGAGATGTGGACAGGTTTGCGGGCGTATGCGCCGAAGAAGCTCTTTCCCGACAGCGGCAAGATCGGCTGGTGGATGAAGACCGTGCAACTGGACTTGGAAGCCAAACACATCGTTGTTCGCGAGGCGACCAAGCCTTTGCGCTGGCACCTGCTGAAGTAGGGGGCCTCACGGAGGAGCGCGAAGCTAGACCATCTGCGCTATACTCGCGCGCATGCCGCCAATTGTCCGAGCTTCCGAGATCGGCTCGTATCTGTACTGCAAACGCGCCTGGTGGTATCGCAAGCAGGGGGTCGAGTCGGAGAATCAGGCGGAGCTGGCGACCGGGACGCAACTTCACCTCGCGCATGGGCGCAAGGTAATTGCCGCCGGCCTGCTGCAGATCGCGGGCTTCGCGCTGCTGCTGGCTGCGATCCTGCTGCTGGTCGCGGCGGTGACCACGTCGCTTTTGAAATAGCCGGGGGGGTCGTGCCCGGGCGCGTGCCCGTGAGGAGGCGCTATGTCTGCACTGGAACGGATCGCACACTTTCAGAAGCGGCGCGATGAGGTGCCGAATCAGCAACTGGCGCGCGAGCTGGCACTGAAGAAAGATCGCGGGGGAGTTAGACAGATCGCACAAAACCTG
>JBGPAT010000170.1:0-6147 GCA_041480885.1 Anaerolineae bacterium | reverse complement strand
ATCACCTACACGGAAGCTCATCATCGTCTCCAAGTTGGAAGCATGGAAAGGCAAAGAACAATCGCCAACCCCAAAAAGGGTTGGCGATCGCGACGCGCAGACCACTCTCGGAACTTGATTATATCATCAAAGGGTTCCGGCCGGTGTGCCAGAACGGGCTATGCAAAACAAGCGCATCGTCGGGCGAATCATTTCAGAGCCCGCCGGATGGGCTGTCGGTGACTGGGACTGCGCGCCGCCGCTCCACCACGTCTGGTGAGGGGGCCTCGGTTATGGCTCTTTTCGGAGGGTTACTCCTGGAGTCCCAGAGATTCGCAGCCCAATCCAAAGATCAGAAGGTAATGACGATGAGGGATGGCTAGCGAGCAGACGCCAGTGGACAGGATCCGGGTGGATAGAGATTTCCATTGTAAAATAGCGCTGTGATCAAACACAAATACTACGTGGTCTGGAGAGGGCACACGAAGGGGATCTTCGGCTCATGGGCGGAATGCGAGAGGAACGTGAAAGGTTTCGTCGGGGCACAATACAAAGCTTTTGGCACGCGGCAAGAGGCCGAGCGTGCGTTCGCGCGGCCGTATTCCGACTTCCAGGGAAAGGCAGCAAGCCAGGGAAAATGGAAGGTGATGCGCGCGAAACCGCTGCTTCCGTCCATCTGTGTGGATGCAGCGGCGGACGGCTCGCCAGGAAACACGGAGTTCCGCGGGGTGAAGACCGAGACCGGCCAACCGATATTCAGGCTAGGACCATTCCGAGACGGCACGAATAACGTGGGTGAGTTTCTAGCAATCGTTGAAGGAATACGCTGGGTGAGAAAGCACGGTCTGGATTGGCCGATCTATTCTGATTCGGAGAACGCCATTGCGTGGGTGAAGGCAAGAAAATGCAATACGAAGCTGAGGCGAACGCCGACAAACGCGAGATTGTTTGAAAAGATTGCTGAGGCTGAAGGCCATCTGCGGGGAAGTGGGGCGGAGGAACCGAGCGAGGACGGGCGAAAAAGGCCCGTAGTGCTGAAGTGGGACACCGCTGCGTGGGGCGAGAATCCTGCCGACTTTGGAAGAAAGTGATCGTGGATTGCCTGGCGAGGCAGGATCAACATCAAGGAAGGTTCAGAAATGAAGAATGCCTTACTGCTGGTTGACATTCAGAATGACTACTTCCCGGGCGGAAAGATGGAGCTGGTGAATCCCCTGGAGGCCGCGAAGAATGCCCGTGAGTTGCTGCAGTGCTTTCGCGAACACGAACAATATCACGTGCACATCCAGCACATAGCAATGCGGCCGGGCGCCACGTTCTTGCTGCCCGGTGATCCCGGCTCAGACGTCCATGATTCCGTGGCACATTTCGAGGGCGAACCCCTGGTCGTGAAGCACACCCCCAATGCCTTCCGCGAGACCAACCTGCTGGATCTGCTCAAGTGGCAAGGCATCGAGCGTGTGGTGGTCACAGGCATGATGACCCATCTATGTGTCGATGCGACGGCGCGGGCGGCAGCTGATCTGGGCTTTCAGGTTATGGTGGCCGCGGACGCGTGTGCCACGCGAGACTTGAAATACGGCGATACCACGATACCGGCTGAGCAAGTACATAAGGCATTCCTGGTGGCGCTCAAGTCGTATGGTCAGGTACTGACCTGCGAAGAGATAATTGTCCGACTTGCGGCGGATAGCGCTGAGCAGCGCTCCGCACGACCGCAATGAGCACACTCGACCTTGAGCGACAGAAAAAGGCGACGGAATACGCGCGTATTTCGCGGCGCCTGTGGCTCATCAACAGCGGGGTCAGCGGCGCGTACGCGGCGGCATGGCTGGTCTTTGGCTGGGGCATCTCGCTGCGCGAGCGGCTCGTCAGCGCCTGGGGGCCTTTCTCGGACCCGTGGCTGCTGATCCCAGCCTTCGCGGTCGTTCTCGGCGGAATCTTCATGTTGATTGACCTGCCGCTAAGCTACTATGGCGGGTTCATCCTGCCACACCGATTTGACCAGTCGACGCAAACATTGCGAGACTGGCTGACAGATCAAGTCAAGGGAGTGCTGGTCGCCGGGCCGCTCGGTCTATTGCTGCTTGAGCTGCTGTATCTGGCACTGCGGGCTACGGGCGGCCTGTGGTGGCTGTGGGCGGCTGGCGGATTGCTAGTGTTCAATGTGCTGCTAGCTAATCTGGCTCCGGTGCTGATCATGCCTCTGTTCAACAAATATGTTCCGCTCGGTGAAGAACAAAGGGACCTGGCGGAGCGATTGCTGCGTCTTGCCGAACGGGCACACACCAAAGTCCGAGGAGTGTACAAGTTCGATATGTCGCGCCGTACCAAGGCTGCCAATGCGGCTGTGACCGGAATCGGAAACACGCGGCGGATCATCCTGGGAGACACCCTGCTGAATGAATTCACTCCCGATGAGATCGAAACCGTCCTGGCGCACGAACTGGGACATCAGGTGCACCGGGACATCCTGTTCTTAATCGCATTCGGAACGACCAGCACTCTTGTCGGACTGTTCCTGGCATCGCTGGCAATGAATTGGGCCGTGCGCGCCTTCGGTTTTGCCGGCATCAGCGACATTGCCGGACTGCCGGCCCTCGGACTTACGCTGGGCATCTACGGGCTGCTGACCATGCCGCTGGATAACGCCGTCTCGCGCTGGAGAGAGGGTATGGCGGACGGGTATGCGCTTGAGGCCACGGGCAAGGCCGAGGCGTTCGCTTCTGCCTTTGTGCGGCTGGCAAACCAGAACCTGGGTGAAGTCGATCCTGAGGAATGGGTGGTATTTCTGTTCCATTCGCACCCGCCGTTGGGTGCGCGGATCAAGGCGGCGAGGAACTGGCGACGGTAGGCAGCAGTCAGCGGGAGAAATGCGAGGAGGTCACAGACGTGCCACTACGTGAGCGGGACGCTCAAGGCAGGTCAGAGACCTACCCTGACACAGGTGGGACAATGAGGGCGGGCAGGCCGAACAAATGCGGCTAAGACAACGCCTGCCCTAGGATCTCGTCCAGGTGCGCTTGTTGAGGGCGATCGGGAGAATGACGATCAAGACGATGGCAATGCCCATCCACATGATGCCATTGGTCGAACCCGCCCGCGACCCATCGCCTTGGGCCGGAGTAGGCGTGACGGCTTGCAGCTTAGGGGCGGGAACGACGAAGGATACGGTGTGCAGGGCAGATGCTGATGTCGAACCGAGGACGGTCAGCGTGATGACCGTCGCAACTACCAGCACCGCGCACAGAATCTGAAGGAGTCTCCTGTGCATGGCAGCATTTAGTATATCACGCTGATCTGCGGCAAATCGCACCTTCAAAGATTCTTTTGCGGTATAATGCCGCACGCGCGCAACGGATCGTGTCGGCCTTTCCGAGTAATTATGCTTGTGATTGAGAATCCATTCCGTCTCAGGAGCATCGATGATCAGAAGGGTATTCGATGGATTGAATCAGCCACTGGGGCGCATCGGAGTGCTGATCGCATTGTTGATCATTTTCAGTGTGGGGGTATGGGGGATCATTCAAACTCAGGCGGCGCCGGCACAACCCATCCAATTCCCACATAACTTGCACGTGGGCCTGGGTATCCAGTGCTTGTACTGCCATCCGGGCGCGCTGCGCGGACCATCGCCGGGCATCCCGACCGAGACCAAGTGCTGGGGTTGTCACCAGCAAATCCCCATTCAGGGCACCGAACTGCCCAAGCTCGCACGATACGTGGAAAATAATCAACCTATTGATTGGGTACCGGTCGCGTGGGTACCTGACTTCGTTCATTATGTTCACCGACCGCACATCGCGGCCGGGCTGCATTGCGAGACTTGCCATGGGGATGTGAGCAAGATGACGGTTTATCAGAATCCGCAGATCATCAATATGGGTTGGTGCTTGAACTGTCATCGTCAGATGGCGCAGAACAATCCCCAACTTTATGCGAAGCTCACCGACTGCAGCACCTGCCATTATTGAGCCGATCGAAAGGGAATAGTATGAGCCAATCCATTTCCCGGCGCGATTTCCTCAAGCTGGCGAGCGCCGGCGCAGCGACGACAGCAGTGCTCACCGGGTGCGGGCCTGCCGCGCGCGTTGTCAAGCGCGAGCCCTACACCAAGATGCCGGAATACAACTACAACGGCTTGAGCACCTACTACGCCACAACGTGCCGCGAATGCTCGGCGGGATGCGGCCTGGTGGTACGCACGATGCAGGGTCGGGCGATAAAAGTTGAGGGAAACAAGAACAATCCGGTCAACCTCGGCAAGACCTGCGCGCGGGGGCAAGTGACGCTGCAGGGCCTGTACAACCCCGATCGCATCCAGAATCCCGGCAAACATACGCGCGGCGCGAACGTGTTCTCGTCCAGTCACGGGAGCGGCTACCAGGAAGTCACGTGGCTCGAGGCGGTCAACCTTGTGTCGGAGGCGCTTAGCCAGAATCAACCCGGGGAAATAGCTTTCCTGGTCGGCATGGCGCCAGACCATCTTTTCGACCTTGTCACGGACTTGACGAAGGCGATCAATGCGCCTGCCCCGGTCCGCTTTGGGGCGCTGGGCATGTTTGAGGCACGCGCGACCTTGATGAAGGCGGCAGAAGAGATGTTCGGCAAGTCAGGTTTGCCCTTCTTCGACATCGGCGGGGCCGACCTTGTATTCTCATTTGGGGCGAATTTTCTTGAGACCTGGCTCTCACCGGTCGCGCAGACGCGCAGTTTCGCGAAGCTGCGACAAGGCACACCCAACCGCCGCGGGACCTTTGTCCAATTTGAGCCGCGCATGTCGCAGACTGGCGCCAAAGCAGATGAGTGGATCGCCCTGCGGCCAGGCAGTGAGGCAGGGGTGGCGCTCGCGCTCGGTCAGCTCGTGGCCCAAGCTCGAGGAATGCCACTGCCGCCGGCATTTGCGAATGCGGACGTGGAGGCGGCTGTCGCGGCGGCAGACATCGACGCGGCCACGTTGAAGCGCCTAGCTGGCGTCTTTTCGCAGGCTGGGCGCCCGCTGGCGATCCCGGGCGGTGCCGCGCTTGGTCAGAGCAATGGCCTGCAGGTTGCGGAAGCTGTCCTGGCCCTCAACGCGCTCGTTGGTAATCTTGGCAAAGACGGTGGAGTCTTCCTCTCGCCGACTGCACCCCTGGCGGACGCGTATCACCGGCCGGCAAGCATGAATGAGTTGACCGACTTTGTGGCGAAGCTGAAGTCGGGGGCAGTCAAGACGCTATTCGTGCACGGCGTTAACCCTGCATTCGAATTGCCGCAATCGCTAGGGTTTGAAGATGCGTTGTCGAACGTGCCGCAGGTGATCTCATTTGCAACTTTTCCGGATGAGACCGCAGTCCAGGCGGACTATGTGTTCCCTGACAATCACGGATTGGAGTCGTGGGGATACCAGCAGGTGGCAACCGGTTCCAGCTCCGCGGTGCTGGCGGGCGCGCAGCCGGTGGTGGTGCCGTTTTTCAATACCAAGGCCACGGTGGACGTGCTGCTGGCGGCTGCGCAGCAGGCAGGCGGAGCACTGGCCTCGGCGGCGCCCTTCAAGGATGAAGTCGAGTTCATACAAAGCAAACTGAGCAATTTGCTCAGCGAGGCAGACGGCTTCTTCTCGGCGCCGGAGATCAACACCTTTGCGGCCTACTTCCAGCAGTATGGCGGATGGTGGAAGACCGGAGACGACCGCGTAGCTCCTTCCAGCGCCGATGTACTGAGCCGGAGCTTCGGCCCGGCAACTGCCCAATTCTATGGAGACGGCGATTTCTTCTTCGTGCCTTTTGTCTCGCCGATACTGGGGGAGGCGGGCGCGAACAAACCCTGGCTGCAAGAGGTACCCGACCCGACGACCACTGTTATGTGGAACACATGGGTGGAGATGAACCCTGCAACTGCCGATAAGCTGGGCATTGGACAGGGCGACGTCGTAAGAATCGTATCGCCTGCCGGCGAGGTGGAGGCATCCGTGTACAGATACCCGGCCATCCGTCCGGACACAATTGCCATGCCATTTGGGCAGGGCCACAGGGCCTATGGGCAGTTTGCGGCGAGGCGTGGCGTAAACCCAACGGATCTGTTGAGCCAGAAGCTGAACGAGGCAGGCGACCTCGCTTTTGGAAGCATGAAAGTGCGTGTGGAGAAGACAGGCCGGAACCGGCAATTGTCGCGGTTTGAGAGCGCGTT
>JBGPAT010000169.1:0-6148 GCA_041480885.1 Anaerolineae bacterium | reverse complement strand
CGCTCGTAGATCTCAACCGCCGGCCCGATCTGCAATACCTTTCCCTGGCTCATGACCGCGATGCGGTCGGACATCGTCAATGCTTCTTCCTGGTCGTGAGTAACGTAGATGAAGGTGATGCCCAACTGCTGCTGCAACGCTTTCAGTTCGAGCTGCATTTCTTTGCGCAGCTTCAGGTCTAATGCACCCAGGGGCTCATCCAGCAGCAAGACACTGGGAGTCTTTACGATCGCACGGGCCAGGGCCACGCGTTGCTGCTGTCCTCCTGATAGCTGCTTGGGCCGGCGTTTGTCCATGCCCGTCAATCGCACCATCTCGAGCGCGCGACCCACTCTCCGGACGATCTCCGGCTTGGCAACGTGTTCCATGTCGAGGCCAAAGGCCACGTTCTCGAATACCGTCATGTGTTGGAAAAGAGCGTAGCTTTGGAAAACGGTGTTTACAGGGCGCAGATAGGGCGGCTTATGGCCCTGCGCCACACCCTCGATGCGGACTTCTCCTTCTGTGGGCAATTCAAAACCGGCGATGAGTCGCAAGGACGTGGTCTTGCCGCAGCCGGACGGACCCAGCATCGAGAAAAACTCGCCGTCGCGGATCTGCATGGTGACATGATCGACGGCAGCCAGATCTCGGCCCTCCGGCGTGACGAATTTCTTGACGATGTCCCGCAATTCAACCGCGTATTCGTCAGTCATCTATGCTGCCTCCGGATTTGCATGACGGCGCCGCGATATGCAGCGCACTCGTCTTTCAGCATATCTAGTTTCGAACCGAGAAAACCACGCAATTGATTCTGTCCGGATATTTTCCCATAGTTTTTGCGCTGTGGCGGGCTGACTTGCCCTGCTCACCAAGTTCGCCCAGTGCGACGCGCCATGCTGCGCCGCATTGCACGCGATAAAAGGACCCAGGATCCCACCCGAAGTGGCATGCCCCTTTCGCCTCTCCACGTGGGTTGCCTTGCCCGTCCGCGCCCTAGAACCGCCTCGTCCACTCCTTGGGCCAGCGTTCCACCACGACCTTCTTTTGAGTAAAGAACTCCACAGCATCCGTGCCCTGGCCATGCATGTCGCCGAAGAATGAGTCTTTCCATCCACTAAACGGGAAGAAGGCCATTGGTGCAGCCACACCAATATTGATGCCGATATTTCCGGCTTGCACCTCGTAACGGAATTTGCGCGCCGCCGATCCGCTCGACGTGAACAAACTGGCTTGATTTCCATAGGTACCCGCGTTGACCAGGGAGATGGCCTCGTCGACGCTGTCCACGTGGATGAGGCCGAGCACGGGTCCGAAGATCTCTGCCTGTGCGATCTCGCCTTGGGGCCGCACACCCGAAATGATCGTGGGCCTGACGAAACTCCCCTTCTCATAGCCTTTGATGACAGCGGCGCGCCCGTCAACCGGCACGGAGGCACCCTCAGCCGCGCCCATGCCAATCCAGTGTTCTACACGCTGCCGGCTGGCGTCATTGATCACCGGTCCCATCTGGACGCCGGGATCCAGACCATAGCCCACGACGCGCGTGGCTGCAGCATCGCAGATCATCTCAGTAAAGACGTCGCGGGCCTCTCCCACGGTCAGTGCTAGCGAAACGGCCAGGCAGCGCTGGCCTGCACATCCAAAGGCCGAATCCGCAATGATCTTCGTCGCCATGTCCATGTCTGCATCAGGCAGCACCACCACGGGATTCTTCGCGCCACCCTGCGCCTGCACGCGCTTGCCATTGGCAGCGGCCCGGGCATACAGATACCTGGCAGTCACGCTCGAACCGACAAAGGTCACGGCGCGGATCGCGGGGTGATCCAGGATGGCATCTACGGCTGGCTTCGCGCCATTGACCAGGTTCACCACTCCCTTGGGCAGGCCGATCTGCTCGATGAGTTGGAAGACCAACTGCATGGTCATCGGGACTTTTTCGGAGGGCTTGAGTATATAGGTATTGCCGCACGCGATTGCATAGGGCAGGTACCAGAACGGGATCATGCCCGGAAAATTGAATGGAGCGATCGTGGCGCACACTCCGACCGGCTGGCGCAGCATGGTTTCATCGATGCCCGGAGCGATGTCCTCTACCACCTCCCCTTTGGCGAGCATCGGCATGCCGCAAGCGATCTCAACGTTCTCGATGGCCCGCACCATCTCGGCCTTGGATTCCTCGAAGGTCTTTCCGGCCTCATTGGTGATGAGGCGCGAGATCTCGTCAAGATTTCTATGCAGGAGATCTCGGAGTTTGAACAGATATTGTACGCGGTCCTGCACTGGGGTCCGCCGCCAGCCCGGGAAAGCGGTGCTGGCCGCCGCGGCAGCTGCGTCGACTTCAGCGGCGCCGCACAGGGGCGTCCTGGTCATCAACTCGCCGGTCGCCGGATTCACGACGTCCAGCGCCTCTTCCGCATCCGGCTTGATCCACTTTCCATCAATGTAGTTCAGGACTTCCATACGCTGTCCGTTGGCTGCCATGCCCGTATCAGTTCGCGCCACTCTAGCAGGCAAGGCCGTCCATCAGTTCGGCCAAACCCTCATCCAGCAGTGCCAACCCTTCGTCCAATTGCTCCTTCGTAATGATCAAAGGCGGAACGACGAACAGGATGTTCTTGAAATTGAAAACGTAGACGCCGTGCGAAATGAGGAAGCTCTTGAGAGCCGTCAAATCCACAGGCTCCTTGGTCTGCCGGGACTTCACGAGTTCGAGGGCGGAGAACATCCCGATATAGCGGACGTCTCCCACTATCGGATGCCTCGACTTCAGCTCTTCGAGCCTCCGCCCCAAATGAGCACCGACCTGGCGGGCATTTTCAAACACCCGATCTTCCTCGTAGGCGCTGATCGTAGCCAGTGCCGCGGCGCAAGCCAGCGCATGTCCATTGTAGGTCAATCCTGCGTACAGATACTTATCATCGAAGTAGCGCGCGATCTTCTCTGCGACGATCACCGCGCCCAGCGGCACGTAGCCCGATGTGATTCCTTTGGCTGTGGTGATAATGTCGGGCACGACGTGCCAGTTGTCCACGGCGAACCAAGTCCCTGTCCGGCCCCAGCCGCTCATGACCTCGTCCGAGATCAGCAATATCCCGTATTGATTACAAATCTCTCTGAGTCGCGGCCAGTACTCGTCCGGCGGAATGATGAGCCCATTGGTGCCGGTCACACCTTCAAGGATGATGGCCGCAATTTGATCCGGTCCTTCGTGCTGGATGATTTCTTCCACGTGGCTGATGCACTCGCGGTGGCAGGTCTCGCGAGTCCATCCGAATGGACAGCGGTAGCAGTACGGATCAAGGATGTGCACCACGCCAGGAATGGCAGGCTCCACGGGCAGCCGGCGGTAGTCCCCGGTGAGGGCGATCGCACCGTAGGTGGCACCGTGATAAGAGCGATAACGCGCCAGGATCTTATGCCGTCCAGTGTAGAGGCGCGCGATCTTGATCGCGTTCTCGTTCGCCTCCGCGCCACCCAGGGTGAAGAATGTCTTCTTGAGATCACCAGGAGAGATTTCCGCAAGCTTCTTGCCCAGCAAGCCGCGCGGTTCCGTGGCCAATCCGGGCGCAGCGAATGTAAGCTTTCCGGCCTGCTCTTGAATAGCGCGCACAACTTTCGGATTCTGATGACCGATGTTGGTGTTTACCAGCTGGGATGCAAAGTCAAGATATCGCTTGCCATCAGCATCCCAGAAATACACGCCCTCCGCCCTCACAACGGGCAATGGATTGACCTGACTCTGAACAGACCAGGAGAAGAATGTGTACTCCTTGTTCAGCGCTACGATCTCGCTCGCACTCACCTTCCGGTCTTCTCGGTCCATCGCCACGCCTCACCCACCCATGAATGCCTTGCCGGGGAATCCCGGGCCTTCAGAATCTACGTCTGTTGCTTCGCGGCTCGCACGATTTCCGCATACACGTTCAGTGTTTCATCCACGTCCTGTTCGCTGTGCTCGTAGCAAAGGAACCATGGCTCGCGCGCGTCATGATCGGGCATGATGCCGCGTTCGATCGCCATCTCCGCCAGTCGCAGATACAAGCCCTTATCACTCAGGTCCCAGTCGCGCTGGCATGTCACGTTGTCGACTCCCAGTGCGAACGAGAACATGGCAGGATATCCGCTCATGGCAACACGCATCCCATTTTCTTCAAAGATGTCTGTCAGTCCCTGCATGAGGCGCGTGCCGCGTGCTTGAATATCTTTCAGGATCGGCTTTTCTTTGAGAAGTCTCAGGGTGGCGTAGGCCGCAGCGATGCCCGGTTTGTTGTTGGTGTAGGTACCGCCTTGTGCAACACCGTGCCCGATGGTGGACATGATCTCCCGGCGACCGCCGAAGGCCGCGACCGGATAACCGTTTCCGAGGGCCTTGGCATAAGTCGCCAGGTCCGGCTTGATGCCATAATACTCCTGCGCCCCACCATTTGCTATACGAAAGCCGGTCTTCACTTCATCGAGAATAAAAATACTGCCATACTCTTCCGTCCGTTTTCGAATGAGCTCGAGGAAACCCGGCTGCGGCTCGATCGCACCACAATTGCCCTGGCAGGGCTCGGTGATCACGGCCGCAATCTGCTCGCCCCTGCTCTTCATCACACGTTCGAAACCTTCGAAATCGTTGAAAGGCAACGTGATGACCAGTTCGCCCAGAGCCTTGGGAATGCCGGAAGAGGACGCCACCGGGATTGGACTCCGCCGATTGCCGTATGCCTCGACCGGCGAGTACGTGGACCATAGAGTGTGATCCTGAAAGCCATGATAATTGCCTTCGAATTTCAGAATGAGTTCGCGTCCTGAGTAGGCGCGCGCCAGTCGGAGCGCGTGCATCGTGGCTTCCGTGCCCGAGCAAGCCATGCGGACCATTTCCACGGCCGGCACCATCTCCGTCATCATCTCCGCGACGGCGATCTCAAGTTCGCCGGTCATCGCGAACAGCACCCCGTTTCGCATCTCTTCAATGACTTTGGAGTCCACTTCCTCGAATGCATGCCCCAGGATGATCGGGCCAAAGGCCATGCGATAGTCGATGAAACGTCGGTCATCGACATCCCAAAGATGCGCGCCCTTGGCGCGCTGAACATAGGGCGTCATGCCGGCGCCCCAGTATCGAAAGTTGGAGTTCACGCCCAAGGGCAGGACCTTCTGTGCGCGCTCCTGCAGGGCAAGGCTTTTCGGACCGACCAGACTCATAAAGCCTCCTCGGGCATCGAGCCAGCCAACCCCTTGACGCCAGCCGCCTTCAGAACCCCTGATGGGATCCTCCACTGGTAGACATCTTTGAGGACAATCGGCACGATGGACGTTGTGGTCTTGCGAACCCCCGGGATTCTGCGAACGACCTCGGTCACAAAACGGTAGACCTCGGCAGGATCCCGCGCAACCAGCTGGATACTGATATCCGTTTGGCCAATGCCGCATGCGACGTATGTAACGTTCTCGTGCGCGGCAAGCGCTTTGGCTACTTCCGAGACTCCATCCGCCTCCACCTCGACCCAGACGTCGGCCTTCATTGCAAGTCCAAAGGCCGCCGGATTTACGACGGCGCTCACCTGTATCACGCCCTCTTCGATCATGCGCTCAATGCGGTATCGAACGACGCGCTCGGAGATACGCCCAATTCGCCGGGTGATCGCGGACGCCGACATGCGGCCGTCCTCCAATAGGCAATTGACAATTCTTATGTCTGTTTTGTCGTAATTGTACATGGAACGGCTCGTGCATTTCCGAAACTGACTGCGATACGCCGAATATACCCAACCTTCGGGAAAGAGTCAAGTTCCTGAGTCGCCGCGGTGTCGAAAGCTGCGCTTTTCGATGGGAGAGTCGCCATTCAATGCGGACATTCATTCACGCGCCGGGATGCGCGCACAAGAATTGCCCGAGCTCCCGTCACATTGACGCATGTGAGGGCGTTAGGTATAATGAACCAGCGTCACGTTCCCCCGGTTCCAAGGAGCCTGAGTATGGTTATGACTGACACAACATCTGTTACCGCGCTCGAACCCAAGACCCGGTTGACAGGCAAGATTCTCAAAACAACGCTCGCAGGCGCACTAGTCGACATCGGTCAGCCGATTCCCGGTGTCCTGCACATTTCGCAGCTCCAGAAGGATCCAGTTCAGAAAGTGGAGGATGTCCTGCACGAGGGACAGGCGGTGGAGGTCTG
>JBGPAT010000168.1:0-6161 GCA_041480885.1 Anaerolineae bacterium | reverse complement strand
GCAATGCCAGAGCATCAAACCGATGACTCTGTTCGTCCGGACGGCACACAATTGAAGAGACGGGATGGCACGTCTCCTAACCCCCCAGCTTGATCATCCAGGAAAAGGCCCCCAACAATCCCCGCCGATTTGCATCTGCGGGGGCTTTGGCGCAGGCACGCGGACCTGCCCTTAATGGGTTCAGGCCCGCCGTTTTGTTTTGCGTATCGTTGAAAGCAGCCAGACCAGCAGGCACAACAGCAATACGGTCAGGGTGCCGATCGGGAACAGCACGCCCCAGCCCGCCGCTTCGCCGCGCGTGGCCTGAACGACGGGCGTGATCAGGATTGGGATGCCTGTCAGGATCAGGAAGACGATGAACGCGGGCGCAAGAGTATATGCAAGTGCCCTTCCTTTAAGGAGAAGCCAGCCGGCGACGAGCACGCCCGGCAGGAAGAATGCAAGGTCGAGGACGTGGACCGGGTTGGTGGGCAACGCCATGTCGACCACGCTCTGCGGCATCGTGCCGCGCAGCAGCGCGGGCACATCTTCGGAGAGCCAGAGCAGTGCGAAGAGGATTCCCGTGGCGATCAGGAACCAGCCTACCACAGCAACGGCGTGTGGGCTCGTGAAGACCGCCTTGACGGCGTCGTGATCCACCGAGCTCACGCCGCCGATGAGCGCGTACAGACTTAGGCCAAGCACCGCGACCCACAGCAGGAACAGCGGCCCAAACGGTACCGAGAAGGTGTAGATCACGTAGTTGTAGATGGTGAATGCCAGCACGCCTAACCAAAGCAGATAGGCGCGCAGCGACCCGCGCAGCGCGAATGCAGCCAGTATCAGCCACGCCGGCGAGGCAATTGCCAGGTTGGCGATGTCCTGGGCCAGCGCCTGCGGCAGGAAGACGGGCGTCAGCCGGGCGTAGATACCCGGGACGGACAGCGCGATGATGCTGCCCAACACAGCCAGCACGGCTGCCGCGATCGACAGCCACAACCACAGGCTGCCCTGATGGAATGCAGGCCTATCTTGGACGGTGCTTTTGATCTGCCGTCTCTTCATGGTTTCCCTTTTGCCTGCTGCTCCGGCTTCATGCGGTCTCGATTCTCCCAATGATGCGCCATGCCAATAGGGTCAGCCACCGGGATGGCTCTTTCTTCTGCCCGAACTCCCAATCCTTCCATGCCGTCCAAACTGACTCGAGGGTGAAGCGTCCCTGTCGATCGGCCTTTCGTTTCAACAGCCCGAGCATGTTTAGCAGCCGAGGGTCCGTCCTGAGCCACGCGAAGCGTGAGAGGACGTCCAGCACGTGCAGCAGGTCGTACCAAACAAGCGGGACTTTGAGCTTGCGAAAGTCGGTGCCCATGTAGAACATGTATGGGTGTCGCGCAGAACTCTTGCTCCATAGTGTGAGCAGGACTTCCGCACCGGTGTGACAGGCGGGGCTGTCGCGCCATTCTTTGAATTCAGACAGCGCCTTAAGCATGGCCAGGTTCGCATATGGGCAGGGATCATCCTTGCGCCCCGGTCCGCGGAATTTGCCGAGTTCCTTTGAGACGGCGCACGGCCAGCCGTTATCGCGCAGCAATCGGGCCAGATACTGGATGGCCGTCTTTACCTCCGGTTCGCCGGCCAGACCGAATTTCGCCAGCGCATACACGATGAGCGGCGCGTCACACAACGCCCACGCCCATTGGTTGCGGCCGGTGCCCCCATAGTGGGTAGGGATATTCGTGGGAAGCTGGAACGGTCCTTCTGCGGATTGGTGCTTCAGGATGCGCGCGACGATCTTGTCGATGCCCGGATCGCGAGCCTTGAGTCCCACATCCGCGATGAACGTCAATTTGTGAAACGGCTGGCCCGCGCTCTTGTGGCTGGCGATCACCGCCCCGGGCCACCCGGACAGGTCCGCAACCAGACCTCGTATCTTCGGATTAGCCAGCGCGGCCTTGCGCGCCGCTTCAACCGCAGGGTTTTTCTCAGATTGTCCCAGCAGATCGAGCCTCGTCCTGTATTCGATCCAGGGATCACCCTCCAGCAGCCAATCGATGGGAGCATTCGTCATGTTCATCCTGATGTGGGCAGATGCTCCCGGTGTCGCCGTCCCAGGGCGATCCCGATTGGAGGTAAGCCCACGAATTCCCCCGTCATCGTGGAAGTGGTGGTCACGCAGTGAACCATGGGGCCGCCCTCAGCCCCCATCACTTTGGGAAGATGTCACGCCGCCCGGCTGGCAAGGATGTTTTCGGCTGAGATAGCATCCAGCGGCCTGGAGAGCAGAAAACCCTGCCCAAAGCCGCAAGATAGATCCTTGAGTTCGTTCAACTGCTCTACAGTTTCGATTCCCTCGGCAATCGTTTCTATGGCCAGCTCGTGCCCCATTGAGACTATGGCGCGGACCAGTCCAAGTCCTTTGGGGTCTTTGCCCATTTGATGGATGAAGGATCGATCGATCTTGATGCCGTTGATTGGAAATCGCTGGATATAGGCCAGCGATGAGTAACCGGTTCCGAAATCGTCGATTTGCAGCTGGACTCCCAGGTGCTGCAATCCCGCAATCACGCTGTTTGCCAGCTCGAAGTTTCCGACCAGCACCTGCTCGGTAATCTCCAGCCTCAACGAAGCTGCCTTCAGACCACTGTCACTCAGCGCTTTCGCAACCCTCTCCACCAGGTTCGGCTGCGCAAACTCCTTGTGAGAAAGGTTCACGTTGAGGCACACCCTTTGCAGGTGGGGGAGCTGATCCTGCCATGCCTTCATTTGAAGACACGCCTGACCAAGAATCCAATCACCGAGCGGCAGGATCAGGCCCGATTCTTCAGCCACCAGGAGAAAGTCCGCGGGCAATAGCAGCCCCCTAATGGGATGAAGCCATCGCACCAGGACTTCAAGACCGACTACTCGATCGGATTCCAAAGACGTGATGGGTTGATAGTAGAGCCGAAACTCCTGCTTCTCGAGCCCCGTGCGGAGCTCCTGTTCCACTTCCATGCGTGCAAAGGCCTGCTCACGCATCTCCATCCGGAAAAATTCCGAGCGTGCTGTGCCCAGCGCTTTGGCACGATACATGGCCAGATCTGCATCCCGCAGCAGATCCTCCGGGCGGTCGTATTTCTGGACGTCGCTAACGATGCCGATGCTGGCGGCTACGTGCACGTAGCGCCCCTGCAGTTCCAGCGGCATCCCCACTACCTTCTGAAGTTTCTCTGCAAGCACTTTGATAGAACGTTCGTCAACCACATCTTCCACAAGGACCGCAAATTCGTCTCCACCAAAGCGCGCTACGGTATCGCTGGAACGCAGGGCTTCCCTGAGCCTCTGGCCAATCAAAATGAGCACTTGATCGCCAATGGCATGCCCTAACGTGTCATTGACGATCTTGAACTGCTCAAGATCCATGAAAAGGACTGCAAATGATTGCTCACGATGTCGCTTTGACCGCTGGATGGCCTGCCTCAAATGATCCAGAAACAAGAGCCGGTTGGCGAGTCCGGTCATGGCATCATGCAGCGCGTCAAAAGCCAGTTGCTCCTGGGCGCGTTGGCGTTCGGCGATCTCCACCTCTAGATTCCGGTTTGCAGTCTGCAGCCTGGCCGCCTGGGAGTTCAACTGGAGATTCAGTCTATCGTTCTCGTAGGATGTGATCAGTTGCCTGGTCACCACCAGGCCCAGGATCACGCCGACGCCAATCGTTATTGCAATAGGAGTCATCGGCAGAGGCATCAGTACCCCCCGGGCCAATAGGAGGAAGGCACCCACAAGCCAGGCATACGGAAGGTGGGCCTTTGCCCGCGTTGCCCCGTCCCAGGATACATTCCCGGCTTGGGATCTTCGACCAGAATCCTCGGCTTGCACGACAGTCCATTGGGAGGCACCCGCCAAGCCGATCAGCAGGCTCGCTGCAATCCAAATGAGATCGACGACATCCCCGCTGGCGTACGTACCAGCCAGGGATTCGAAACCGTAAACGCAGTCCGCGACAATCATGGCGATCAGCCCCGCGGCCAATAGGGAAGCGAGGGTCACCGGCTGCTGAACCGCCTGCGCTGCCTGCCGGATCTGCGGCTTGTCCCCGGCGACGGTCCGCGATCTGCCAGCGCCGAAATCGCGGTAGATGATCAGAACCAATGCGCCCAGCAACACCAGGTCGCCGATCGGGTAGGCCACCAGGACGGCCCGTTCGAGCGGCGCCGCTGCGGCATTCGACTGGATGAGGGGGCCAATCAGGAAATTCCCGAATCCCAGGATGGCCGCCACCAATATGATGCCAACGTCCAGGATATTGTTCACTGCCTGCCGGCCGTTGGCACGTGTACTTGGCAGCAAAACCACACCCGCTAGAAAAAGAGGGTAGTAGGCCAGATAAAAACCATCTGCAATTGAGGGAAACGGCGACTCCTTTAGAATCAATTCAAGAATTGCCCAAATGGAGTCCGCGATTGCGTAGGAGAGCATCGCAGCAGCAATGGCTCCCCAGGCAAATGCGAGGCGCTTCGAGCGCCCGGCGGATTGTTTTGCAGCTAGCAATAAGCATCCGCTTGCCAGGAAGTCCACCACCGGCCCCGTCACGTCCGTGAAGGCCGCTCGCTCTTGGGAATCCCTCAACATCAGGTAGACCCCCAGGATGGCGCTCAACAAAATAATCGAGAAAATACCCACCCGAACAAAAGAGACAGGCATGCGCCTGTGGGCAACTTCGGTCATGGCCCTCTTTCTTTGAACTCGAGGCGAACTGTGTGGGAATTATACGCACGTGGGGATTTTGAACATTGCAATGCGGTCGCATTTCTGCTGAAGACTGGCAGAACAAGGACCGCCTCGGTGCGCCGGACCCGTAGGCCCCTGTGGGATGAGCCGTCTCCGGGCCATGCCGGCCTGGGGGTCTGCACCTTAACTGGCCCGTCATCGGTGCGATCCCGGTAAGCCGTTGGGCCGCGAGGTGGCCCTTCGCCAATTGGCTCAATCCCGCGACAAGGTCACGCCCCCAACTTGGCGAGCATCTTTTCGGCTGAGATGGCACTCATCGGCTTAGCAAGCAGAAAGCCCTGGCCAAAGCCGCAGGACAGGCCCTTGAGTTCATTCAACTGCGCTGCCGTCTCGATTCCCTCGGCGATTGTTTCCATGCCCAGCTCGCGTCCCATTGAGACCACGGCGCGGACGAGGCCAAGTCCTTTGGGGTCTGTGTCCATGCGATGGATGAAGGATTTGTCAATCTTGATGGCATGGATTGGAAATTCCTGCAAATACGCCAACGCTGAATAGCCGGTACCGAAATCATCGATCTGCATCTGGACTCCCAGGTCATGCAATGCAGCCACGGCGTGGTTCGCCGTGAGGTAGTTGCCCACCAATACCCGCTCGGTAATCTCCAGCCTCAGAGATGGCCCCGTCAAACCGCTCGCGCTCAGCGCTTTCGCGACCTTTTCCACGAAGTTCGGATCTGTGAACTGTTTGTTCGAGAGGTTCACACTGACGGTCATATTTTGCAGGTAGGGGTGCTGCTCCTGCCAGGTCTTTAATTGCCGACAGGCCTGATCAAGAACCCAATCCCCGATCGGCAGTATCAAGCCCGATTCCTCAGCCACCGGGAGAAAGTCCGCAGGCAACAGCAGCCCTCTGGTTGGATGCAACCAGCGCAAGAGGGCTTCCAGGCCGACTATTCGATCGGATTTCAGAGACTTGATGGGCTGGTAGTAAAGCTGGAATTCCCGGTTCTTTAGCCCGGCACGCAGCTCTTCTTCCACCGCATGGCGGGAAAATGCCCTCTCCCGCATGTCTATCCTGAACATTTCGGAGCGCGCTTTTCCAAGTCCCTTGGCATGATACATGGCGAGATCCGCGTCACGCAGCAAGTCATCCGGAGACTCATAGCTGATCAGGTTCGTGGCGATGCCGATGCTGGCCGATATGTGCACCTCACGCTCTCTCAGTCTGAAGGGCAGCCCCACTACTCCTTGAATCTTCTCGGCAACCTTCCGGGCGGAGTTTTCATCACTCGAGCCGCTTAGCAGAATCGCAAATTCATCTCCGCCAAAACGGGCGACGGTATCGCTGGAACGCACTGCTTCCTTCAGCCTCTTGCCAACGGCCATGAGCAGTTGATCGCCAAGGGAGTGCCCCAGGGTGTCATTCACGCCCTTGAATTGATCCAGATCCATGAATAGCACCGCAAAGGTTTC
>JBGPAT010000167.1:0-6164 GCA_041480885.1 Anaerolineae bacterium | reverse complement strand
TGGACCATGTACTGGCTGATGGCCGTGAGCTCGTCCGCCAGGAGTTGGTTGAGCAGAGTGATGATCTTGTCGTTGCCCTTCATGATTTGCCTCCTGTGTGGACATTATTATACCTAACTTGTAACGCTGTTCACAAATAGACGTGGGAGGAGGTTTAACCGTGACCTCCTCCCGAAGCCCGCGTGCCAAGACCCGGCGGTGATTTTCCGCGTGACACAACGAAGACCGCATGCGCTCCGTGCCCCTTTGATCAGAACGGCCCGCCTCATCCCCGCCTTCGTCCGCAGACCCGCCACGGCCGCACCAACTTGCCGGACTGCCTTTCGCCCATTCGTGGTCTAATCCCTATATGCCCGACCCCACCTCCTTGGTGCGCAGTCGCCGCAACCGGCGCCTTGATGAGCGCGGCGTGCGTCAGACGCGCTTGCGCATGGGCGGCGTTGGTTTGGGCATCCTCTTTTCGTTCTTGCTGGCGCTGCTGATCCTTGCGGCGGCGCTGGCGTATGCGGACCTTACGCGTGACCTCCCGAACGTCGCATTGCTGCCGGCGTTGCTCAATCCCCCCGATGGGCTCCTGCTGCAACCTACGCTCCTCTATGACCGCAGCGGCCAGCATCTCCTGCTGACACTTGCGCCGGGCAACAGCGACGCTTCGCGGCGCTACATTCCATTCAACCCGCAATCCCCGCAGCACCTGCCTGATTCGCTGGCGAATGCCACGGTCGCAATCGCCGATCCGAACTTCTGGTCGCACGGCGGCTACTTGCTCAGCGGCTGGAACGATCCCGAGGCCCACCCGACGCTCGCGCAACAACTGGTATCCGACCTGCTGCTTTACAACGAACCGCCCTCGCTGCGACGTGCGCTGCGCGAGCGCCTGCTGGCGGCGCAGATCACCTCCGAATACGGACGCACCCAGGTGCTGGAGTGGGTGCTCAACTCTGCCGATTACGGCAACGACGCTTATGGCGCCGAGGCGGCCGCGCAACTTTACTATGGAAAGTCAGCCACTGAACTGAGCTTGGCCGAGTCCGCGCTCCTCGCGGCAACGAGCCAGACGCCCGGTCTGAACCTGCTGGATGCAAGGGATCTTGCTATTCAGCGCCGCGACAAGACCATCCAGTTGATGGCAAGGCTCCGCCTCATCTCAAGAAAGCAGGCGGCACAGGCACTGGCTGAGACTGTCCCAGCGGCAGGGCCGCTCCAAAACGCCGCACATAGCAACGCCTCGGCTTTCCTCAACCTGGTGATCCATCAGGTCGACGGGCAATTCACTCGCCCGCGCGTGGAACGCGGAGGCCTCCGTATCGTCACCACGCTGGACTACGATCTGCAGCAGCAGGCAGCCTGCACGACGCTGGTCTTTGCAGCGCGCCTGGCAGGCGCAGCGGATCCGTCCGCGTCCGCTCCGTGCCCCGCAGCGGATGCTCTTCCGCTTTTGTCTCCGGACACAACCTTTGCAGAACCGTCGCTCAGCGCGCTGATCTATGATCCTGCATCCGGCCAGGTGCTGGCGGCGGTCGGCGAGACGCTGCGCGGCGTGGAAACCCCGTTCCTGTCGCCGCACGATCCCGGATCGCTCATGACGCCCTTCGTCTATCTGACCGCGTTCACGCGCGGCCTGAGCCCCGCCTCGCTGGTGTGGGATATTCCGCCCCTCGGCGAGCCTTTGGATCCGGGAGCATTGTTCCACGGTCCTGTGCGCATGCGGATCGCGCTGGCGAACGACTATGCGCTGCCAGCCCAGACGGTCGAAGCCCAGATGGGGTCGGCGGCAATCGATCGCACTGAGTCCTCTTTTGGATTGTCCGCGGGGAAGAAGACTCTGCTCGACATGGCCGCAGCTTACGGTATCTTCGCTGCCCAAGGGGTGCGCTATGGGCAGCCCGGACCCACTAGGGTGCTGCGCGTGGAGGGGCTGGATCACTCGGTCTGGCTTGACTTGACAAACCCGCAGGCGCAGCCGGTGCTGGCTGCACCCCTGGCCTATATCATGAACCATGTGCTCAGTGACGAAGCGGCGCGGCGGCCTTCACTGGGACATCCCAACGCCCTGGAAATCGGCCGCCCGGCTGGTGTGAAGATCGGACAAACGCAGGCGCGACTCGACTCATGGACGGTGGGATACACGCCTTCGCGCCTCGTGGCGGCCTGGGTCGGGACCCAGACGGCTCAGTCTGCCAACCTCTCGCCCCCGCTCGCGGCCGCGCTGTGGAGCGCCTTGATGCAGGCGGCGACGCAATCCCTGCCGGCCGAAGCCTGGACGGCACCGGCAGGTGTGACCTCGATGGATGTCTGTGATCCTTGGGGCCTTCTTCCGACGCCCGACTGCCCTTCGGTTGTGAAGGAAGTCTTTCTGAACGGCAATGAGCCCACCCAAGCGGACACCCTGTACCGGACCTTCCAGATCAATCGCGAGACGGGTCTCCTGGCGACGGTCTTCACCCCGCCACAATTGATCGAAGACCGAATCTATATGGTCGTCCCGCCCGAGGCGCAAAGCTGGGCCAAGGCGGCCAATATTCCGGTCGCGCCCTCCGCCTACGACGCAATCCAAGCGCCGCGCATCAACGTCGATGTACGTATCACTTCGCCCGCTATGTTTGCGGACGTCAGCGGCCGGGTGCAAATCACCGGCACCGCCTCGGGCGACACCTTCGACCACTACCGCGTGCTGGTAGGGCAGGGACTCAACCCGCAGCAGTGGATCGTCGTTGGAAATGATTCAACCGCGCGCGTGGAAGACGGCCTGCTGGCCACCTGGGATACGATGGGCTTGAGCGGCCTGTATGCCGTGGAACTGCAGGTCATTCGCAGCGACCAGCAGATGGATACCGCCGTCGTGCAGGTGACGGTAGCCAGCAAGTAGCGCCGGTCGCGCAAGGGCAGCATGCCACTGTAGCGGAAAATGCCCGCCGCAAACCGGCGGGCATTCAACACGTTTGGGCACCTCATCGGGTTTCAGCACAACACTCGGGAAGCCACCCGGTCGAGGCACAGAGCCCACGGTGCGGAGGATTCCCTTTCTCCAGTGCGGAGAGAGGAGGCAGCCGGTCATGATCGCCGTGATTCGGCAAGCGGATCGCGGCACATCGATGCTCAGGGGGTGGAGTATTCGACAACCAATACCGGGCGATACGAGGCCGCGGCATTACCGCTGTAGAACCTGAGGTAGTCAGCGACAAGATTATTGTTGTCGTCCTTCGTAAACCGCAGGCGAAACTGCGTGATGCCGCTCTTGTTGATGTAGCCGAAGTTGGCCGCACTGAGCGTCGTGGAATACCAACCACCCACAAGGCTGTTCGTGAAGGTGAGTGCAGCGTTCTTGCTGGCGGCGGCCTGGAAGTCCGTTACCTGCAGGCCCGATGCGCCAAAAGTGCCTTTGCGAATGTCAACCACGATGTTGCCAAGGCTGGCGAACGGGTTGGCAGCGCCCACGTGTCCTTGTTTCTTGATCTTGAGTGTGACGGAAGTGATGACCGCGTTGCCCGGCAGGGAGGTGTCGAAGGCCAGGATCGCCCGGTACTGCCTTCTGGCGGCGTCATCACCCAGATTGAAGGTGGTGGCCGAGACATTCATCGTCCCGCCCGCGCTGCTGGTCTCAGCGGATTCGCGCGCCCAGCCGTCGTTCATGCCCACCGACTCAGATCTGGCGCTGGCCTTGGCAGGCTTCGTAATGCGGATGGTGAATTGTTTCTGGAAGCTTTCGCCATTGCTGCCGGCGTCGCTCTGGATGCACTTTGTGTAGCTTTCATTGATCCCGTAGTGGAAGACTTCGGCAGAGCGCAGGTTGCTGCCGCTGATCTGGAAGGAGGCGTCGGCAGCACCGTCGCAGAAGGAGTAGCTGAAGGTATTGACGGTTGTGGCGGTGCTCGATAGGACCCCAATCAGGGAGCCGGAGGGCAGGTTTTCGTCCACGGAATTCTTGGAAAGAGAGATGTCGGTCGGTCCAAAGTTCGCCGCATTCATGGTGACGACATATGGATTCCCCTGGCTCACCAGTTGGTCCATATCCGCGTCGAAGATGGAAATGTATCTGGGCTTCGTCAGTGGTGTGCCATCGTTCCCGTAGACCTTCACAAGCCGCAGCAAATCGTCGCTGTTATGCGGGTCACCGGTGCCTCCCCAGGCCAGCACAACCTGTCCGCGTTCGTCCACAGGTCCATCGTACAGCAGCTGGCTGGTGAACGGCGATCGGGCCATGATGCTCCAAACCATCGCGTGCGCGCCTGGCAAAGGCTGCCCGTTTTCATCCACCACCTGGATGGTGTAATGGGTAAAGGAGGGGATCCCATTGCGAAAATCGCCATTGAGCACGGCCGCCGTCAGGCTGGAGTATCTGACATGCTGCAGATAGGCGCCCCGCGTGGCAGCCGGCGTAAGACGCAGCAGAGGATCAGTCATGAAATCAGGTTTGTCGCTCCAGTACGCATCGGCCGGGTCGTTGAGGTCGATGTTCAGCGCCGGTGCCGTGTGGGTCGTGTCCGGAATGGACGCCAGGCTGTAGTATTCCCCTATGCCGGCTCCGAAAACGTGAGCAAGTTCATGCAGCATATTGCTGATCTGTACGGAATAATCCAGCATTTCGCCCGTCGCCAGATGGTCCGGGTCGTGGAGCTGTGTCCAATGCAGTCCTGCCAGCACTCCTGCGCCGCTCACATCGACTCCGGCATAACCGCCGTATGAGATGGAAGAGGTCGTCATGGTGGCATGAGCCCAGATCTCAAAGCTGCCTGTCGGCAGCGGAAGGGCGGCGCTATCGGTCTCGGGTTTTGTGCTGGTAGGGATAATGCCTGTCTCCGGATCGAACGCCAGCTGGAGGCGGGTATTCTTCGCCAGTATGGCATTCATGTCAGAAACATACTTGGGCAACACGGATCTGGCAAATGCCATATCCGGGATCAGGGCCGGATCAAGATAGAATTTGAGACTGTGGAGTCCCGCAGGAGGGCTATCTGCAGCAGAAGCCGCCCGGGCGGAGGTGAACACTCCTGCAAGGGCCAAGCTCAGCGTGAGGGTGAGGGCTGCGATATGTGTGAGAAAACGGTATGCCATCATCATTTCTATCTGACAATGGCATACCGGTTTTTGAGAGCCTCAGCCCGGGGCGCTACTCTGTGCACCCGCGAACTGGAACCATGCACTCATTGCCTTCGGCGGCCTGGCAGTCCTGGTCACTTGGGTGACTTTAGACCCATAGCTTTGCGTCGCCGGCTTTCGCCGGGTTTGCCATTATCGGGGCGAACTTCTGTTATCTCGTAGTACAAAACAAGGCGGGTCTGGGTGATTACCAGACCCGCCAAAGGATGAGAAGGAGCTCGGATGGTTCCGTGTGCATTTCGGCGGCCTGGCAGTCGTGGTCACGTGAGTGACTTTAGACCCATAGCTTTGCGTCGCCGGCTTTCGCCGGGTTTGCCGTTTCGGTGCTTTCTTTGCTCTTGTATAATACACCCGATCTTGCTGATTTGACCTTTCGCTTCTGCAAGGCTGCCTTGCGGGCTTGCAAGCTGCCTGATTGACTGCAGGTCGGATGAAGCCTCCGTGCATCGAGGTATTTGCTCAAGCCGGTGGGGGAGCGCCCGCTTCCTATGAAGAAAAGGCCGTCCCATGGAGGAACGGCCTTTTCCACTTTCACTCAGCGAAGCGATGGTTATGGCATGTAGGATTCGACTTGAATCGATATCGCGCCGCCTATGGCGATCTGCGCAGGCTCAGACCGTCAAACCAGACCGTGCCGCTGCCCTCACTACAGATCAACTGGACCACAATTCTGCGTGAGCTGGTTGTGCACAGCCGTGGTGAGCAGGTTCGCACGTCCGGCGGCAGTCGTGAGGGCGGCGCAGGCAGCTGGTTAGAGGTGGCAATTGCAGAATATTTCCGAAAATTGCAGTCTGTGGCAGAAACAATCATGGGTCAATGCATGCCTTCTAGCCTCCCCAGCCATGGGGGAACCGGGTGTCAAAGCTCATATGTCTGGGCGCACGCTTTATGCGTGGTTGGGGGAAAATGGTGCGTTCCGGGCTGCGTCGTACTCAGCTGAACAAGAATCCATAAGCGCGGCTGCGCGTGGCCTGTTGGACTCCATCGATACCATTCACTCCCCAACGATAGACTACTATCAGAGACTGGTGCACTGACTGCCCGCGCGTCGAGATGCCCTTGAG
>JBGPAT010000166.1:0-6178 GCA_041480885.1 Anaerolineae bacterium | reverse complement strand
ACCGAATTGAAACCAGCGCACGATCAACTCGCGAAAATACGCTGCGTCCGGATCACCACCATAGAAACCGCCAATATCCGTGCACCACCAGGGAATGCCGCTCAGCGCCATGTTCAGGCCTGCGCGCACTTGCGCCTGCAGTACCTCAAAGGTGGAGTCGATATCTCCCGTCCAAATCGCCGCGCCATAACGCTGGCTACCGGCCCAGGCCGCACGACAAAGTAAGAGAATTTCCTTTTCGCCCTCAGCCTGCATGCCCTCATAGAATCCGCGGGCGTGCATCATCGGAAAGATATTAGCCACGGCTGCGCCATTGCCTAGGTGAAAGCGCATATTGTCAAAATGCAGCGGGTGAATTTCGGGCTCGGTCTCATCGAGCCACCAAGCTCTAACACCATGCCGATAGTACCCCGCGCGTGCCTTCTGCCAGATGTATTGCCGCGCTTCAGGATTGGTGGCGTCGTAGATGTAAAGATTGACCGGTCCTTCCGGTTTGTTGTCCACGTAGGGCAAGAGCACGGGGATGCCGCGTTCTGTGCGGATGAGCAGGCCCCGCTGCTGCATCTCTCTGAAATTCGGGCTGAGGGCATTGACCGTGGGCCAAATCGAGACCATCAATTTGATGCCCAGTTCTTCCAGCTCCCGCACCATGGCCGCCGGGTCAGGCCACTTTGCCGGATCGAATTGCCAATCGCCTTGAAGGCTCCAATGGAAGAAGTCGGCGACGATCACCGAGAGCGGCAAACCGCGTCGCTTATGTTCGTGGGCCACCGCAAGTAATTCCTCCTGCGTGCTATATCGCAGCTTAGACTGCCAAAAGCCCATAGCCCATTCAGGCATCATCGGTGTATGGCCGGTGGCGTCGGCATAGTTTTCCAGAATCACGGCGGGCGTTGCGCCTGCCGTGATCCAGTAGTCCAATTGCATTGTGGCCTGGGCAGTCCAGCGTGTGGCAGTTGCGCCAAGCTCGACTTGTCCCACCGCTGGGTTGTTCCACAGAAAACCGTAACCGCGGCTGGAGAGCAGGAATGGCACGCTTGACTCTGTATTGAGGTGAACCAGGTCGATCACGCAACCTTTTTGATCGAGGTGGCCATGCTGATGCTGACCCAGCCCGTAGAGCCGCTCGCCTTCGTAGGCCTTGAAGCGCGCCTTCACCTCAAAGTGATCACCGCCCACATGACGAAAACTGCGGGCTGGCGGTCCATGACGCGGCGCGTCTTCGGCCAGATATTCACCGCCAGCGATGGGATTGAAATATCGGATCGTGTTCTGGTCGAGCCCTACCTCCGCGGCCATAACGCCGTTGCAGATTGTCGCGCGCTGCGAGTTGATTTCGAGATGGGCGGCCGTGGCGCGGGGGGCGAGCAGGGCTTGCGGCAGATCGTCACGGATTTCCGCATTCTCAGAGGCGCGCACACGCAGACTGTCAGACCCCCAGGGTTCGATCCGCACTCTCTGATGTCCCAGCTTCCAGACAAGCGCCCGGTCCTGTTGCTCAAAGCCCGGCAAGACTCACTCCCTGATTGCTGTTCCTTGCATGAATCTCAAGACCTGATTTCATCTGTTGCAGGACAAAAAGCCCAACGTTGGACAGCGGCTACAGGCAGCTCCTTGAAAGAGGATACTCGGGGCCCGGTCTCCAGGTCTGCCCGGTTGCTGTCCAAGCCGACACGGCCACATCCGTGGACGCGTCAGCGATTCAAACGCGGATCCAGGGCATCGCGCAGGCCATCGCCAAATAGGTTGAACCCCAGCACCGTAATTGCGATGGCAATGCCAGGAATGAACAGCAGGTGCGGCGCGTTGAACACATTATTGCGTTCCTCGCCCAACATAAGTCCCCACTCGGGTGTGGGCGGTTGAGCTCCCAGCCCGAGAAACGATAGGGCAGCAGCGTCCAGGATGGCCGTGGCAATACCGAGTGTCCCCTGCACAATGAGGGGCGTCATCGCATTGGGCAGGATGCGATTGAACAAAATCCGAGCGGGAGACGCACCCAGGGCCCGGGTGGCTGTCACAAAGTCCAATTCCTTGACTGAGAGCACACTGGCACGCACGATGCGGGCGTATTGCGGAATCGAAACAATGCTGATCGCGATAAGCGCGTTGATCAATCCCGGCCCCAGCACGGCAACGATGGCGATCGCCAGCAGCAAACTCGGAAAAGCCAGCAGCACGTCCATGACGCGCATGATCAGGTTATCCCACCAGCCGCCCCCGTAACCGGATACTGCGCCGAGAAATGTTCCAACCACGATTGCAAACGTTACGGCAACGAACCCGATCTGTAATGAGAGCCTGGAGCCAAAAACCACCCGGCTGAAAAAGTCCCGGCTATTGCCGTCAATTCCAAAGTAGTGCTCAGTCTGATTAGCGGGACAACCCAACAAATAGATGCAAGGGGGGGTGTTGCGTTTGGCGTCGTCCAAGATCCGGGACGGATCGTATGTGGCGATGAACGGCGCAAAGATCGCAATCATGACCAGCGTGCCCAACATGAATAGCCCCACGACGGCGGAGCGTTTCTTGAGTAGATGCCTCAGCGCGTTGCGCCAGACACTATTCGGTGCCTCTGCCAAAGCCCTGATTTCGAGCGCGTTATCGATTTTCATTCCGTGCTCTACTACTGCAGGCGAATGCGGGGATCGAGATACGCATAAGATGCGTCCACAACGAGGTTGACCGTCACAAAGATAAGTGCAATGATCACAGTGAAGGCCTGAACGACAGAATAGTCGCGCGCAAAGATTGAAGCCACCAAGAAGGTGCCCACCCCCGGCAGGCCGAAGACGGTTTCCGTGAGAACTGCGCCGCCCAGCAGTGTGCCAAGCTGCAACCCAACAATTGTGATGATCGGCAGCATGGCGTTGCGCAGGGCATGGTGATAGATGACCACGCGCTGACTCAGCCCTTTGGCACGCGCGGTGCGAATATAGTCCAGCCCCAGCACATCCAAGAGGCTGGAGCGTGTCATGCGGGCGATGATGGACATCGGGATCGTGCCCACAGCCACGGAGGGGAGGATTAGGTGCTTCACGGCATCCCCGAGAATTGGCCAGTTGCCGGAGATTAGCGAGTTAAAGACGACAAGATTCGAAGCAAAGGTAACCACAGCCAGTGGAATCCCGCTCAGGTTATGGAGATGAAACGTAACCGCTAGCGGCGTCACACTCGTGCCCGGCGTGAGACGCCCCGAGGGGGCAAGCCAGAGTGGTGTACCTTTCAGCATGATGGCGAAGAGATAGGCCAGCATCAGGCCCAACCAGAACACCGGCATCGAGACACCCAGGTTGGCAGTGATCATCGTCAACACATCAGCTGCGGAATTATGCCTGGTGGCGGAGATCACGCCGAGCGTGACGCCCACGACCGTGGCAAACAGCATGGCGGAGATGGTCAGCTCGACCGTCATAGGTAAACGGAGTAGCACGATCCCAAGCACAGGCTGACTGGTGCGCAATGAGATTCCGAAATCTCCACTCGCCAGACCGCCCAGGTAACGAGCAAATTGAACAAGGATGGAGTCATTGAGGCCTGTGCGTTCCCGGTATTGAAAGCAGGCCTCGGGCGTGAAATGCTCTCCCAGCGCCATCGTGCAGGGATCACCTGGAATGAGCCGGCCCAGGGCAAAGGTGACAAGCAATATGCCAAACAGCACCGGGATGGCCAGTAACAATCGCCGAACGAGGAAGCTTAGCATCGCGTTGGAATGTCCTCTAGGCCGGCATATGGAGCGATGGGGCATTGCATTCAGCAATGCCCCATCGCCAATACAATCAAACCACGTGCCGCCTCTTACTTCGGTGCGTTCAGCTGCTTGGCAAAGTAGCCGCTGAAGTATTCAAAGACGCCCGTGTTGCCCTTGTGCAGAGGATTCGAGGCATCCCACATCACGACAAAGGTCTGCACGACGTCATTAGCATCCATAGCTGTTCCGTCGCTGAACTTGGCGTTCTTGTTCAGAGTAAACGTCCACTCTTTCAAGTCTCCACTCGCCGTATAGCTTTCGGCTGCTGCAGGCACAAGTTCCGTCGTATTTGGCTTGTACCAATACAACGTGTCAAAGATGTGGTAACAGGGACGCAGCGTTTCGCCGTCGGTCTCGTCGTTGCAGTACAGGCTGATCGGCTCGCCGTTTTGTATGAAGTTCAATGTATCCTGGCCCGGCACCGACATGAGGTTGAACATTTCGTCGGCCAGCGGGCTGGCCTGGGCGCCATCCACGGTCGCCTTGTAGGCGATGCCGTTGGTGCCGTGTGCGATGGGGACCATCGGCACGTGCTGCTTGACTAGCTCGGCAACTTTGGTATACAGCGTGTTCCGTTGAGCGGGATCGGCCACCTGGCCGGCGGCGTGGATCGCATCCACCAGGTCCGGATAAACAGCGCCAAAGTTCTTGGACGCGCCCGTAAAGTGAAAGTCGTAGAAATTGGTCGGGTCTGGATAATCTGCACCCCAACCCAGCATGAACAGGCCCTGCTCGCCGGCGGCGACAGATGCCAGGAATTTGCCGGATTCGATCGGTGTGAGTGTGACCTTGACGCCGATCTTAGCCAATTGCGACTGGATCTCCTGCCCCACCTTGCCGGGCAGCGGCAGGTAGACGCGTACGACATCTCGATATGACAGCGTCGTCGAGAACCCGTTGGGGAATCCCGCATCGGCCAAAAGTTTCTTGGCCGCAGCAACATCGTAGTCATACCACTTGAAGCCCTCGATATAGCCGGGGACCATTACGGGTGGGACGAACTGTTCGGCCGGGATCGAACCTGCCGGGTAGTAGTTATCTACGATGCGCTTCTTGTCGATCGCCATTGCCAGGGCCTGGCGCACTTTTTCGTTGTCAAACGGCTTGATCGCATTGTTGAAGCCCAGGTAGAAGACGTTGAGCCCGGTCCGTGGACTCAGTTTGAGGCTCGTATCGGCTTGGATCTTGGCAAAGTCATCCGGGCTGGGGTTGTCAATGACATCTGCCGTGCCGGCCTGCAGTTCCAGCAGGCGGGCGGCGGCTTCACTGTTCCAGCGGAGGATGAACTCCTTGTTCTTGGGCGCGTCACCCCAATAGTTGGGATTGGGAACAAGAGTGAGATGATCACCTCGAACCCATTCCTTCAACATGTATGGGCCAGTGCCGAGGGGGTTGTTGAGCAGTTCGCCCCCTCCGCCTCCGGTCTTTTCCAGGTGTGCAGCGCTCTGAAGTCCGAACGCCGGGAAGGCCACCTTCGACAGGAAGGCCGGATCGGGTGTACACAACGTGAACTTGACGGTGTATTGATCGGTGGCCTCTATCGACTTCATCTCTCCACCATAGCTGCAATCAGGAGCGCTGGTGTTGTACTTGGCCGTAAAGGCCGGTGCAGCGGTCGCAGCTGGCGGCGCCTCAGTGGCAGCAGGGGCAGCAGGGGCTTCCGTGGCGGTAGCCACCGGAGCGCAGCCTGCCATCACCATACTAGCCAGGATCAGCACAGCAAGCAAAGCGTACAGTTTGTGATTCACAGTGTCTCCTCTTGGGGAACAATCAACTTGGCTTGGGTTCGACTATGGAGAATTGGGCCGAAAGTCGAAAACTGTTGGACTTGCACCTCCTTCCGTCGTCTCAGTGGGTGTGCATATTATACAGTAGGCCTACGTTCAAAAAGGACTTTGAAGGTCCGGTTAACACGGACGGGGCGATTGTTCCGGGCAATCCGCCGGCTCAGTACACCGGCAACGGCAAGCCGTAGCCCTTCAAGCGGACCGTAGCCGGGTCCGCGGGCCAAATTCCCGGCAGCTTCGTGGTGCAGCGCGGGCAGTTCCCCGCGGCCGTGACGTGATATTCCTGGATGACGTAGCCTGAACGCTTGATCAGTAGCGTATTGCAGCTGGAACAATAGGTGTTCTCGTAGTCCTGCGCCTGGCCGGGCAGGTTGCCCGCGTACACGTAGCGCAAACCGGCCTCCCGCCCAATGTCTGCGGCGCGCAGCAACGTCCGTGCATCGGTGTTGTCCGGCTCGGTCATCTTGTAGTCTTTGTGAAACGCGGTCACGTGCCAGGGAATGTCCTTGGAAACGCCCGCGATGAAGCGCGCCGCCTCCCACAACTCCTCATTCGAGTCGTTGAAGCCAGGGATGGTCAGCGTGACGATCTCGACCCACAGTCCCAGGTCGTGGGCGCGTTGGATGCCGTCCAGTGTGTT
>JBGPAT010000165.1:0-6188 GCA_041480885.1 Anaerolineae bacterium | reverse complement strand
GCATTTTCAGCAAGCCCGACTCCGGCCTCGTTCTCCCCGGACTGGTGGGCGCGAAAGACAAGATCCTGCAAGCCGCGCTTGACGACGGCATCCTCGAGCAGGCGCAGCAGAATGCAGAAACCTATCTCACCCGGTTTTTCTCGGCGCTTGGATATCAAAACACGATCTTCCAGTAGGGAATTGAATCAGGATCGTCGCACGCGCACATCTGGGGGAGTGAAGAAAACTGAGGGGCTATGATTTCTGGCTCGAGGCTGGGCCAGGTCGCCTATGCCGCTGGACTGTTGCCCGGCGTAGGCGGCGTTTGCAATGGATCGGCCCCACGACTGGTTGCAAGCCTTTCATCAGCCAGCTGCTGAAAAATACTCACCAGCATTACCAGTTGAAGCAGAACTATCCAGAGATACTTATCCTGGATAATCCCCAGCGATGAACCCATGAGCGCGTCCGATCGGCCAATGATCAGCGTAAGGAGCGCGATCACCAGAAGCTGCAGGAAATCCGATCTGTCTTGATGGACGGTCATCTTGATCAGGCTTCGTGACAACAAGATCAGGGTTGCGCTTGATATGATCACGAGCTGGTAGTCGTTGCTCACATTTGGGAACACTGCCATCAAGGGCACGGTAATCATGAGTCCGGCGAGTATGGCTGCCTTCTTGCTTTTGAACCGAGTCAGAACTCGCCACGCGATGATCCAGATGACCAGCGGAATGCACGTGAATATAATCTGCAGGGCCGGCAGGCCGGGGGCAGTTCCAGGGAAATCACGAGTTAGCAAGGCGGCGAAAGCATAACCTGAATGGTTGTAGGTCGTGACCTGGGACTGGTAATACCTCAGTATCGTGTATACAAAGCCAGCGGCATTTGCCGGGCCGAGAACAAACAAAAACGCCGTGTTGACCAGCACGGAAGGAAGCAAGATCCTGAAACCGTTCACAAAGAACAATATGGCAAATAGAAAGACGGGATAGACCTTGATGTGGACCGCGATGCTCAGCAAAATGACCTGGAGCCAAATGCGTCCGGGATGTTTCAGCACAACCCAAATCGACGCCAGGCCAAATAGCATGGCGAAGATGTCAATATTGCCCCTCTCAAAACTGAACATAAACGCGTAGCTCGACAATAAGTTGAATGCCACAAGCAGGAATGTTGTGAGATGGATTGTGTTGGCATGGATTGCCTGCGGATCGGATTGGCCCATCGCGGGATCTCTGACCAATAGCGCGGCCAGCGCCAATGAAAAGACATTCGCGATGACCAGCAACACGACGTGAAGGATGTAAGACTGATCCTGGCTGAGGAGCAAATAGGGCAATCCCATAAGCGCCACTAGCGGCGGATACCAGTTCTCGAAGCCTTTGGGGCCGGGATACAGCGCCGAACCAGACAACAACTCCTGTGCGGGCAGATATATGCCCCTTCGAAAGTCGTCACCTACGGGCGTAATGGGCGTAAAGCCGTGTGGGAGGTTGAAATTCAGGCGCCACTGATTGGTGCTGGTGTTGATCGCTGGCAGCAGGTTGTTAGCGGCATAGATTCCCAGAAAGCATAGGCCGAGAAAAAAAAGGGAGACGTACACCCGTTCTTCAGCGTTGAGTCTCTTGCCAATCAGGTCGCCGTGGACCAAGCCCAGAAAGACCGCGAAGACGAAGACGAAGGCGAAGTCAACAGAGTGGGCTGTGAGTGGGTAGTTCGCCGGCTGCAGTGGGCTGGCGGACCCGGTGCTCTGAAGGGACAATTGGTGACTGGCCGCGCCTCCGAGGACCAAGGCCGCCGAGACCGTCAATGCGGCCGCTATGAATATCCATGTTCCCCGCGCCACGGGTGTCGTGGTCGCAGCCGCAAGCCGTAGGGATTTGCGGACCGTCGCGGGAAGAAGCAGTGTCGGGAGCATCGTGGCTGCCACGAGAAAAGCGAATACTACGAGGGGCCTGCGTGCCCAGAATACGGGGACGAAGATATCTGCCGCAGAAACTGCAATGCACAGACCCAGGATCAATGATAAGAGCAAGACGGGAAAGCTAGGCTTGTAGAGTTGCCGAGGCCACGTGGTCTTCAAGCCGCGAATGCTTGGCTCCATCAGGAGTACTCCCGATATGCGTCCAGCTGCGGGCTACGAGCCGTTCTGTGCGCTTTGTGTTGCGTTGTTCCCCCCTGGGCTGTCGCTGGCAGGAGACAACGCCTGGAGTGGATCGACTCCGTCGGAGGTTTCGGTTCTTGCATCCTGTAACTGCTGAAGAATATTCACCAGCATTACCAGCTGAAGCAAGACAATCCAAAGATACTTGTCCTGAAGAATGGCCGGCGATGCCGGCATTAGTACGTAAGATCGTCCGATGAAGAGTGTCGTAACTGACACCAGCAGCAACTGGAGGTAATCAGACGCGTTTTGTTTCGTGGACATCCTGGTCAAGATCAGTGCCAAAAGCATGAGTACGGCGCTTGACAGGATCACCAGTTGATAGTCGTTGCTCAGACTTGGAAATACCGCCATCAGGGGCACCGTGATCATGAAACCGGAAAGTACCGCCTGATCCTTGCCTGGAAAGCGTGCGAGCGCCAGCCAGGCAAGGATCCATACGGTGAGCGGCACGCAGGTGAAAAAGACCTGCAGCGCCGGCAAGGCCGGGGCAAGCGCGGGCAGATCGCCCGCCAGCAATGCTGCGAAGGCATAACCCGAATGGTTGCCGACCCAAATGACGGGGTTGTAGTACCTCAGCAGGCTGCCAATGAAACCGATGGCGTTCACGGGGCCGATAACAAGGAGCAGCGCCGCATTCACCAGGGCCGCTGGAAGAATGATCCTGATGCCGTTTACGAAGAAAAGGGCTGCAAACAAAAACAATGGGTAGGCTTTTATGTGGACCGCAATACTCAACAGTATGACCTGGACCCAGATACGGCGAGGATGCCTCAGCAGGACCTCGATCGAGGCCAGTGCAAGCACCATGGCAAAGATGTCAATATTGCCTCGTTCGATACTGAAGAGAAAAGGATACCCCGCGAATAGGCCGAATCCCACTAGAAGCAGCAGCGCGAGATGCACCGTCGTGGCGCGGAGTTCCGCGGGCTTGGAGTTGTCGGCGAAGTAGACCCTTGCCAGGCGGGCGGCAAGCACCAAACAGAAGGCATTAGCAATGAAAAGCAGGAAAACGTGCAGGATGTAAGCCGCGTTTTCGTCGAGAAGGACGTAAGGCAATCCCAGAACAGCCACCAATGGTGGATAGAAGTTCAGGGATTTGCTCGGGTCCTCTGCATAGAGGCGAAAGCCCGAAAGCAGACGATGCGCGGGCAGGTAGATTCCTCTTCGAAAATCCATGCCAACCGGATTGAAGACAGGCAGAATGCTAGGGAAGCGAAATTGCCATAGATTTGTGTCGATCAATGACAGGACGTTGTTGATCAGATATATGCCGGCAAAGCACACTGCGAGGAAGACGAGCGGATAGTAGAGTTTCTGCTCTGCTGTGAAGCGGGAATTCATGCGGCCCACGTGCGTGATCCCGAGCAGTGATGCAAGGACAAAGAAGAAAACCAGTTCAACCGAACGATTCAATGACAGCTTGCCCGCGGAGGCCGCGATATTCACACTCCCACTAGCGGCCGAATTTGCAAGTAGTCCCGCCACGTCGGCGGCGATCCAAAACGCGGTGATCAGCAGACCCCCGGCAACCAATATGAGGGAAAATCTCTCGACCGGCCTCTCGGAAGTAATCAGCTGGTGGATGAAGCTGTCCACTGAATGGAGAGCCAGCACGGTCTGGACGATCGCGACCGCCAGGAGCAAGCCAACCTCAACGATGAGCCTTCGTTCCCAGAAGAATGGGACGAAGAGATCTGCCTCGCAAATTGCCAGAGCGAGGCCTAGTGACAAGGATACGAACCAGGCTGAAAGAGATGCGCTCCCAAGGGATCTAAACCATTGGGAGTTCCAGGCTTGGGTACCGGTCTGTTTCAAGCTTGCCTTGGGCATGTCATGCCTGGCGCAGTAGATATCGACTCGACCGAATGAGATGCCTTACCGTACCGCGGAGCACGCCAAATCATAACATAGGGGGGATACCGGCCCGAATATACGCGATCCATCCGGCGTCACCCCTGGTCGCTCCAAGGCGGCGGTAGAGCCTCTCCATGGATCTGCTGCGTGCTGGCGAACCGACGCAGGTGTGATCTGCAGGGTCTTGGGCCGCCGCAGAGGGCGCCGCGTTGTGCGGAACGTAGATCAACCGCTGGCGCGCCTCATCTAGTTAATGGGCTGGCAGTCGGTACCGAACCGCCCAGACAGGTTCAGAGAAAAGCATTTTTCTCCAAGCGGCCCGAGTTCACTGAGTGGATCGAAGCCGCTGCCGCCATGGGCGGAGAGTTGTACCAGGTCGGCGATCAACTTGGCCTCCTGGTTGTATTGTGCCGTTTCAAGGGAATATCCGTGGATTCGCAGGAATAGACTGTTCTTTACTCCGTACCCCCTCAGGTATTCCTCGTAGCTGAAAACTGGCTCGTAGTCCGCAGAACTGCCGCTTTCAATTACCAGGGCATAGTCAGCATGTTCACGCAAGACGGAAGCGATGCTCTCCAGACGACTCACAAACCTATTTGTTTCATCCACATTGTTCGCGATGAACTGGATTGTCGGGTTGTAACCTCTCGCAATGACAAGCGACAATAGGGCAATCACCAAAGACGTTCGCGCGGCTGGCAAAGCCGCCGCGTGCTGGACCGCAGGCAGAAGGCGGACGCCAAGTCTAAACAGAACAAAGACTGCGGCAGGAATGTAAAGGATGCCGGGAAAATCATAGCGAGTGTCTGTGGGCCACAAACCGTTGTAGAAAACAAGTTGACTCAGATAGATGAGACAGAATGTCGCAAGCCAGAATTGGGCCCACAAAACCGACTTGCGCTTCTCTTTGGAAAACCTGTGGGGCAAAGACAGAGCGCTCAGCGCGATCGTCAATGCAGACAGGGTCAACAACGGCGCAAGGTCTTGAGCAGTCTGCAGCGCATTGAACACGTGAGCGATGCGGGCGGAGGGTGCCACCGAATGACTGTAAACGTCCACTCCACCGCGATTCACAGCAAGGAGCACGCTATTTCCAACATATGCCGCAAAGAAGATACTGCCGACCGCGCCTGGCAATGCAATAGAATCCTTTGCTCGAAGAGCTTTATACGCCAGGTACGCTGAGGGGACAACCAACAATACGAAGTTTTCCTTGGAACCGATACAGATAACGCTCCCCAGGAACACGGCCACGCTGGCCGCAAAGCGTGTCTTCCCCGCCAGCTGGCGCCCGGAGAGCAGCTTTGCCAGGCCCCAAATGTAGATCGGCAGGCCGGCCACTGCATAAGTCTCCCCCGGACCCAGATAGCCAATGACCTCCCGCCAATACGGAAAGGTCAGAGCGTAGGCGCACAGGAGTCCGGCGCCCAACCAACCCAGAGATGGTGACAACAGGATCCAGAACAAGCCCAGTGCGAAGACAAGAATGAGGATCCTGAATGCGTGCCAATAGTATGGGTGGGCCCCCCAGACGACGCATTCCAGCAGCCGCAAGAACCAGTAGGATGGGCGGAAACGTGTCGAAATGCCATACTGCCCGATTTCGGTTTGCGGCAAGGCGCCCAGTATTTGCGTGAACGACAATGCCCGATCCGGCCCAAGAAACAACATGATCTCATGATCATCGAATATGGCCCAGTTCGTCCATATGCTTCGGCCGAAGATGCTCAGCGCTAGAACCAACGAACAACCGAAAATCAGCACGGTCGAATTCTTCTGCAATGCATGCCCTGCCTGGCTCGTCGCCGTTCGCAAGAATGCAAGACGCCCGAGCGGTTCTGCCACTCCGTAGGCCGGCGCCACAAGCAGCGAGGTGAGCGCGAGCACGAGTACCAACTGAAGGGTTGGCAGGGGTACGTTCCACACCAACAGGATGATGGACAGTGCAAAGCCGGTGAGAAGAGTCCAGGCTGCCCAGGATGGGAGATAAGCGACCGGCCACCGTATCTCGCTGTTAAGCAGGATCATCACCGCGATATAGAGGCTGGCTCCCCACAGGAGGAGTCCCAGCGCACCCGGTCTCCACCAGGGAGAGACAAACGAGTGCTCCGCGACCGCATTGCCGCCAGTCTGTCCGAGATCGATCGTTCTTGAATCGCCATCCCAATTCACCTTGATCACCACG
>JBGPAT010000164.1:0-6205 GCA_041480885.1 Anaerolineae bacterium | reverse complement strand
GCGGGTGGCTGCTCCCCGCGGCCCGCCTTCGGGCTGCGACGAGCGCTCGCCCGCTGCGTCAGGCGATGATGAAACTTGTTCCACGGTCGCGTCGCGGAACATTTCCCGAATTTTGGATTCCAAGGGCGCGGGGATCCTTGATCGTCGCTCGACCCGCTCCTTTCCTGGATCGCTTGAGATCGACTCAGCGGACCCAGTCTTCGACGTCTCGCTTTGAGCAGAGGGGGCAGCCTTCCACGCCTCGCGTTGGGCGGATGGGTCAGTCTTCAATGCCTCACTTGGAGCAGCAGCGTCAGTCTTCAATGCCTCGCCTTGAGCCGACGGTGTAGTCTGCCACGCCTCGGTTTGGACGGAGGGGTAGGTCTTCGATGCCTCGCTTGGAGCCGACGTGTCAGTCTTCGACGCCTCGCTTTGAGCGGAGGGATCAGGTCTTGCTGCCATTTCTGGGCTTGCTGGCTTGCCGGCGCGTTGTGACCAGCGCTCACCCGCCCATGCAAGCACGTGGAAGGGCCGCGCTGCCTCCGGATTCGGCGTTTCGCTCGGGGGTGATTCGGAAGAGGTAGCAACAGGAGGAGCAGGTTCTGCGGGCGGGACAGCCGGCACGGGCTTAGCCAAATCCAGCCCAAGAAAACCCGCATAGATGTGCAGAAAGCCGCGAGCCTGCGCCGCGGATGGGATCGTTGAGAGATCGTCGTTTTCGAGCGCCTGCAGGTAGTGGGGGCGAACCTTCGTCGATTCCGAGACTTGCTGTAGAGTCAGACGGCGCTGCTCACGTGCCTGCCTGAGCTTGGCCCCAAATGATTCATGCATGATGCGATTCTAACATCGCAACGGCCTTACCCTTTTTGGCCGCTGATGCGCAGCCTCACTGTTCGCTTTCGGCGTCTGCGTCTGGCGGGGCAGCTTCTTGTGCGGGCGATTCTGCCACTTTCTTCGAGCCCCGGGCCCGTCGGGGTTTCTCCTCGCCTTTGGCTTGGGCTTCCGGCTCGGCCTCCGCTACCTCTCCCTCCCGACGAACCACGATCTTTATCTCGGGGACCAGATCAATGGTCAAACGCAAATGGGCCTTGAACTCGCCTACTTCGCGGATGGGCTGCATATCCACCTGCTGCCGTTTGACCTCGTAGCGAGTCTGCTCCTGAATGGCAGTGGCCACATCCTGGGTGGTAATGGAGCCGTACAGCTTGCCAGTTTCGCCAGCCTTCGCATCGAACGTCAAGAGGATGCCATTGACGTGGTCGGCCAGATCCTTGAGTTCGCTGTTGAGTGCGGCGCGCTGGACCTCGGCTTGTGCGCGAATTTTCTCGGCTGTCTTCATCGTTCCCGGCGTGGCCAGCACTGCCAATCCCTGCATGAGCAGGAAATTGCGGCCAAAACCGTCAGCCACCTTCTTGACGTCGCCCGCGCGGCCGAGTTTATAAACGTCCTTGACCAGGAGTACTTTCATATTTCCATCAAGCCCTTTCGAAGTGAAGTGTGCCACAGGCGAAGGGTACAACGCCCGGTGGCCGGAATGAGCCTCTAATTGTACCAGAGCGCCCGCTGCTTGCCAACCGCCCGAACAACGAGTAAGATACCGGCATGGACCGGTGGCCCATCAGTCCTCGGCGCGTCGTGATCTTTGCCGGCATCCTAGTGCTGATCCTTATGGTGGTTGATTTCAATGCTCGCCTCGAGGAGTTGAACCTGCTTCGAAAACAGGCCGGGATTGTTAGTACCCAGGCGACTCAGGCGATACAGACCGCGTTTGCGCTGCAAACCCAGGTTGCATATGCCGGTTCTGACCAGGCCGTCCAGGATTGGGCTCGCAGCGAGGGGCATTACATCCAGCCGGGCGATCAACCGGTCGTGCCTGTCGGAAAACCGGGAAGTACAGCCATTCAGTTGGCCACGCCGACGCCCATGCCAACCCCGTTGCCCAACTGGAAGATCTGGCTGACCCTGTTCTTCGGCCAGTAGGGCACGCCCGCACCTTGGAATCAGGAAATCGTCCGCGACCCACCATGATGGCTATTGTCGAAGATCGCCTGCGGCTATTCCCTGATACGACGACAATTGATCGTGACGAACTGAGGATCGGAGGGCATTCGCTCTCGTCTCTCGCGGAGAGGTTTGGGACACCACTCTACATCTATGACCGCGCCACGATGGACGCCTCGGCGGGCAAGTACAGAGATTCACTGAAAAGGCACTATCCGGGCAATTCCTCCGTTACATATGCCGGAAAGGCCTTCCTGTGCCGGGCTATTGCCAGGTGGGTGAATCAACAGAGACTATGGCTGGACTGCACTGGCGAAACGGAAATGGCCGTGGCACGGGCCGGCGGCCTGAACGCAGCAAGCCTCATCGTGCATGGCACGAACAAATCAACTGCGGACTTAGAGTACGCCCTGCGCCAGGCAGGCACCATTGCCGTTGACAACCTCAGCGAGCTTAATCGCATCGCCAGCATATTCCGGAGTATGGGACAATCGCAATTCAGTGGACAACCGTTCCCCGAGCTGTGGCTCCGTCTGCAGCCTGGCCTGGCCGTGGCTACCCATCACGTCTATACGCAGACCGGTCAAGCGGATAGCAAGTTCGGAATGACGGCCGAAGAGATTATTGAGGCGCTCCGCATTGGTAGGTCTGCCGGCCTGCACATAACAGGACTTCACTTCCATCAAGGTTCCAATTTCCGCAACCCAGATCCACTCGTCCCTGCCATAGAACTAGCCCTGGATCTAGCCAAAGAAGCCGGCTTCGAGGGTGCATGGCATTTCTGCCCGGGCGGAGGATGGGGAATCGCATATCATGAAGAGGAATTACCTCACCCTGATGTCGATCTGTACGTACGCGTCATTGCACGCCACGTACTGAGGAGTTGCCGCGCGAACGGGCTGTCGCTGCCGATACTGCACCTTGAGCCAGGCCGGAGTCTTGCGGCGCGGGCGGGCGTCGCAATCTATCGAGTGGGCGCAATCAAACGGCGCGGACGCCGGACGTGGCTTCTAGCGGACGGGGGCCTGGCAGACAATCCTCGGCCCGCCCTGTACGGCGCCAAATACTCCTGTTTGCCGGCTGCAGGCCTTGGCCGGGAACTCGGCGAGTCCGTATCCATCGCTGGACCCTATTGTGAATCCGGCGACGTGATGATCGAGGGCTTGCGTCTTCCGCGAATGCAGGAAGGCGAGTTGATCGCCGTCCCCGTCAGCGGCGCGTATCATCTCAGCATGTCGAGCAACTACAACGGAGCACGTCGTCCGGCAGTGGTCTGGCTGGAAAGGAGCCAGGCCCGCCTCATCATTCGCAGAGAAACGCTGGCTGACCTCTCTCAGCGGGACTTACCTTTTGCTTAGGCGACTGACGTACAATTTGCTGTATGGATTCCGAACCTCACCCCTCCTAGGAGTATTCATGCAAACGATGTCCCAGCCGCGACCACATGCCGGTTCCTGGAAAACAAGCTTTCGCTCGTATTGGGCCCTCATCAAGTCCCTGCAGACGGGGCTGTTGCTCATGACCGGCCTCGCGGGATATCTGAGCGCGCATGCGGCAATGCGCTGGGGTGATTTCTTGCAGATGATTCCAAGTCTATTTCTTGCGATCAGTGGTTCCACGATCCTGAATATGTGGTGGGATCGTGACATCGACGCGCGGATGAAGCGGACGCATCGGCGTCCAGCCGCGGCACGAGAAATTGCGCCGGACCAGGTCCTCAGGCTGGGCGTGCTTGTCTCCACCATCGGGATCGGCTGGGCTTTGCTGCTCAACCTGCCTTACGGCGCGGCGGTCTTTGCGGGTTGGTTCTTCGATGTCGTGGTGTACAGCCTGTGGCTGAAGCGACGCACCTGCTGGTCCATTCTCTGGGGTGGCATTGCAGGTGCCATGCCAATCCTCGCCGGGCGGCTACTGGCGATCGGCAGGCTGGACACAATCGGAATCTTGCTGGCTGCTTCGGTCTTATTCTGGATCCCGACGCATACACTCACTTTCAGTCTGAAATACTCTGAAGACTACCTGGCGGCCGGCGTACCAACCTTCCCGGCCTCCTACGGCGCAACGTTCACGCGGCTGGTAATTGCCACGTCCAGCATCGCCGCCGGCCTTGCCATGACCACGGCCGCTGTATGCATCGGTACTGCAGAGGGCATTCTCGCTCTCATTATCGTGCTTAGTGCCGTGCTTCTCTTCTTGGCTGCCACAGCAGTGCTGCGACCATCGGACCGGATGAATTTCAGGCTCTACAAATTCGCCTCGATCTACATGCTCTGTTCGATGTTGCTTCTCATACCCGTCAGACTCTAGCCGAACAGCGTCCTGCGCTCATCAAGACAAACCGCTGTCCAGGGGGGTCTGAGCGCCGAGGGTGCGATTGGAACTCACGACCAAGGGGCTATGCTGCCGCTGCACCTCCGGCAGCCTTTTGGGCTGCCAGAAGTGGGCAGATTGGATGTCGAGAACCACTCGGTAAGCATCCCCTAAAGTAGCACCATGGCAACCAGCATGGGCTGGTTGTCACTTGAATTGGCCGACCCAAGCAACCTCTTGGACGCTCGCATCGAGATGCGCGACCAGGGCAGCATCGCTGTAGTGGGAGGCGAAGGTTGCCCCATAGAGATCCGTGCCGGTCTCGCCGCTGCTGAAGAACCAGAGGGTATTATTCTTCTGATCCCAGATGGGCGCGTAAGCCTGCTTGTAGGAAACCTGCCCGAGATTGATCCCGGGGCCGCTGATCCAGACACCCGGCAGCGGACCGGCGTGGTTCGTCCATGCCCATATCAGTGCGAACATGGTCACATCCTGGACCTTGGCGGGGGCGTCCTCGGTGCGGCCGTCGGGGGAGTAGAAGGTTGTCATGGTGCCATCATCGTACGTGACCACGAACATGAATCCGGCTTGTTCCCACGTGATGGACGTGACCTTTTTGTCCGAGCGTCTCACCGTTTTGTCGCTGCCTCCTGGCAGAAGATATAGACCGGTCTCCTTGCCGAACATCACCGCGCTCGTCTGTGTGTCCAACCATCTCCCGACCGCGGCAGCGCTAAGGCAGCCCTGCTCGAGAATGGTCTTTCGGCTGTTGACAACATTGTACAAGCGCAGTGCTCCGGACCCGCAGACCGGGTTCCAAGTGGCTAGAACGGCGGTTTGGTCATCCGTCCAGCCGACCAGTTCCTCACCGGCACTGGAGGTCTCGTAGAGCCACGTGACGTTCGTACCGTCGCCGTTAGCCGACCAGACCCCCTTCATCATTATCCCCGCCCCCGTGCCAAAACCGTCCGCGCCGAAATACAGGATGTGCTTTCCGTCCGGCGACCAGGACGGCCAGAAGTTCTGGGCATCGTCGTGGGAGATACGTGTGATCTTGGTAGTGATGGTGTCATAAAGATAGACTTCGGCTGATGGCCCATCCAGGACACCGATAAAAGCCAGCTTCGTCCCGTCCGGAGACCAGGCAAACGCGGGTTGTTCAACGATGGCGCGCACGGCTTCCAGCGACGGATCGCCTGGAGCCGCAGTGCTTCCGGGCTCCGTCTGGGGAGTGGTCAGGTTGGTGATCTTCTGGACCCGGCCGTCGGGCAGCGCGAGAAAATTGAGCGCCAGATGTCGGTACCGATCATCTCCAGAGGTTAGCAGGACCACCCGATTCCCATGGGGCTGGATCGCCTTACTCAGGCCATTTTGCCAGAACTCGCCCTGCGTGAGCTGGACCGGATGCGATGCATCCCGATTGGCGGCCCACAGTCCCTTGTCCGTTGAGATGAGCAGCCAGGGCCCGGTAGGATCCAGTTCCGACGCGGCTTGTGGCGCGGGCGTTGCAGGTTGCTGCGCGATGGCCGTAGCTGATAATGGCACGGCTGTGGCTGGCTGTGCGATCCGCGTCCACCAATTACACGCGCAAGCAAGTCCAACCGCTAGCAAAAGGAGCAGCCTGTGCGGCCATCGTCGATTGGAGTACAGCATTGAGTCGATCATTACTACCTCCTTTAGCGGTCCCCGCAGTCGGGCGAGCCATATACATACTAGCACCTTCCCGTGCAGGAAAGAAGTGCCCGCTGCAATCTGATTGCTTCGGTGCCGGAGCATGTGCTAGGCTCCACGGAAGACACGCATACCCGCCAATTTCAATTATGGATACTGCCGCGAGATGTCTTGCTGGCATATTCTACGCTTTCCGACCTGCAGTGGATTGCGGGCGGGCTTTCTGCACGCTGCGAGTTGAAGT
>JBGPAT010000163.1:0-6212 GCA_041480885.1 Anaerolineae bacterium | reverse complement strand
TGGTATCATCGGTGTTGTCAATCAGCGCCCTAAGTGTGACTTCGCTCTGGCGCAGAGCCGCCTCCATCTGCTTTTCGTCGGTGACATCAGCGATGTATCCGGTGTGCGTGCGTTGACCATTATTCATTGGCCCTGCAACAGCTCTGGTCACGCTGTCAACTGGATGGCCATCTTTATGCCTAAACTTGAATTCTGCCGTTAAGGAACCAACCGCATAGAACTTTGCAATCAATTGTTCAACTCGGGGAAGTTCATCGGGATGGAACAACTGCCTCAGTGATCCGCCCAGTAATTCCTCGTGGGAGTATCCTAGCATATTGCAGAGCGCGTCATTTGCGAAGATGATCGACCCGGAAGAGTCGAGTTGGAATATTCCAAGCATCGAAGTTTCCGTGATCAGACGGTACTGCTCCTCCTTCGCACGCAGCTCCCGGGTGCGTTCATCCAGGATCTCCTCGAGGTGCAGCTGGTATTCTCTTAGTTCCTGGCTGACCTTTTCAACATTGAATACCAGCGCTTGACGGATCTGTTCCTGTTCCGCCAGGGCAATTTCGCGGGTCTTGTCTCCGTACCCAGATGTCAGGACGCAGATCAGGGCGACCAGGCGCGGATAGAGGATTGCCAACTCGGCCGGATTGGCGACATCGGTCAGTTGACGGGTCCATAATTTCCAGGTTATATCAATGACCCCAGGATGAATGCAGTGCAATTCCGCCAGACCTTCGCCGATACCCCGCGCTTCCTGCTCGGGTTGGGTTGGCTCGGTCAGGAAGACGATGATCCGATCCGCGAGTTCGGAAAACTGATAAATCGCCCCCGTCCTGTCAGGGATGAGGCTGCTCATCGAAGAGATCGCAAGGTACCACTCATGCGCAATCGCTTCACGGCGGGAGGCAATGTTCCGGATGAAAGCGGGACTGAGCAACTCAGCATCAGCCGAATTCAAGGGATGATCTCCTGGTTATTCTTTCCGACCAACTCCAGCGAAACCCAAACAACGCTCCGGTTCTTCCACCAGTAGCTCATCCGGACCCTCCGGGCGCCAGAGCGGGATGCGAACCACCCCGGGCTCGAGCAGTTCAAATCCATCAAAGAACCGGGCAATTTCAACCGAAGATCGGGGTTTTGTGGGGTCGTGGGTGGACGAAGAGATATGACTGAGCCTTTGAATCGTGATGTCAGACGCACCTTCCAGTGAGTAATGGGAAATGACAAGATAGCTGCCGGATGCCATCCTCGATCTTACCTGGCGCAGAATCTCGTCTGCTTGCGAATCGTCCTTGATAAAGTGCAGGACAGACACCAATAGAACGCCGACCGGCTGGCGGATGTCAACCAATTTACGAAGACACGGATCATCAAAGATTTCTTGAATATTCCGGATGTCTTCCTCTATCACGCAGGTTCCTGGGTTTTGGGCGAGGATGGATTGACTGTGTGTCACGGCCACCGGGTCATTATCCACGTAGACCGTATGGCAGCCGGGGTTGATCGCTTGGGCAGTCTCGTGGACCGGACCCACGGTGGGAAGTCCTGAGCCCAGATCCACAAATTGAGTGATTCCTTCGTGCGCCAACAATCGGACTACACGCCGCAGAAATGAACGGTTAGCCAGGGCTCCCAGACGGACATCCGGGACGGCTTGAAGAACGCGATCTCCCACTTGTCTGTCCATCTGAAAGTTATAGTATCCACCCAGTATATAGTCCCAATAGCGAGCTGGGTTGTAGACTAGCTCGGCATCGTCTGTAGACTTTGATTCGGTGGAATCATCCATGTGTCAGCTCCTTTCATTGATGAGCAAGGGGTTGTTGGAAGTTTAGCACGTCCTCTTTCTCATAGACCGTTGACGTATCATAACCACAGCGCGGTCAGGGGAGTAGCTATTGATTGGCGCATTGCCAGAGGGAATGGTAGCAACACAAGACAACCGGAGACACGGGTTTGATGTCTGAGCGGACCAGGCAGGGTGTCGACTACCACGAGGCGGCACTTCCGAACCTGCCGGATGGGACTGCAGTCAACCTCTAGCGATCTGCGGGATCGCCCGCAAAGAGCTTGGTGCGCGCCCAGGCAATTCAGGTGTGGGTCAGATTGCCGTAAGAAAAGGGGTTGATCCGCCGGACAGTAAAAGATGATCGATAAGGACTCAATAAGAAGATAAGCAGCGGATCAGTCTGATGGACCCGGAGGAACGCCTGAGCTGTTTTTGGGCGGCAGGCTGCAAGTCAGCGACCCACCCGCGAAGGTTAGATGTGTGACCTCCTGTATGCCAGAGCGCAAGAAATCGCAGAACCTCCACTATGATATGCCTGCCCTGAAAATGACGCCATAGGCAATTGTACCGGTATTCCTTTTTAATGTGTTTGGCGGTGTAGAATGCGCTTGCAGGTCTAACCGGGATTGATTGCTTGCAGACGGGCGGCTTCTGTGCCTGATCAAGTGCGTGTAGTTGTACTCGAAGACCATCAAAGCATCATAGATGGTTATAGCTATCGTCTGACCCAGGCACCGGAGATCCAGGTGGTGGGTTCGGCATTGTATGGAGAGGAACTGGAAGCGCTGCTGAGCGAGCACCCTGCGGACGTGCTCCTGCTGGATGTCAATATTCCCACCTCCCCCACCAACCACAACTCCTATCCCATCCTGAATGCGGTTTCCGCGCTGCTCAAGACACATCCGAACCTCCATATTCTGGTCATTTCCATGCTCACCCAGCACACCCTGGTGAGTTCGCTGGTGGAGGCGGGAGTGAGCGGCTATATCTTCAAAGAAGACCAAGTCTCCATCCAGCAATTGCCGAAAATCGTGACGATGGTGGCCAAAGGCGGGGTCTACTTCAGCCCGGAGGCTTACGAGAAACTGCGCGGGCGCACACCCCACCGCAAAGACTTCAGACTGACCAGCCGCCAACTGCAGGTCGTCAGCCTGTGCGCAGCGTTCCCAGATAGCTCAACCGCCGAACTTGCCAAGCGTCTCAAAATCTCGAGCTCCACCATGCGTAACCTGCTGTCCGGCGCCTACAACCGCCTGGAAGTGCGTACACGTGCGGCCGCCATTGCCAAAGTCCAGCAAATGGGGTTGATCCCATCCATGCCAAAGGGTCGCGGGCGGTAGCGTTCGAAAGAAAAAAGAAGGCCATGCTCCGGGGGGACAACCAGTACAACTGCCTATCCTGTTGCAGACAAGCGCCCATTTACATCCGATCTAGAACAACTGTATAGTACTGTGCATCATTCAATACAACCATTTGCGATTTGTTGTATTGACGATCCTCACGGAGTCAGGGATTAACGACGACGCCTGATTCTGCGCCAACCAGCGAACGGGTCGGGAGCAGCTGCAGGAGGCCGGGATGGATGAACATAACCAGACGCGCGAGATTGAGGAAGGGATCATGACCGTTCACGACGTGGCGCACTACCTCCGGCTGAGTGAGGCGAAAGTCTATCAAATGGCGCAGGATTCCGAGTTGCCGGCGATCCGCATCGGAAAATCGTGGCGATTCAAAAAGGACTTGATCGACGAATGGCTCCGGCATCAGGCGGCCACAAATTCCGGCCCGGCATAAATCCATGATCCATTGCAGATCATTCCCGCGGACATCTGCATGATGGCAGCTCGGTTTGGAATGAAGGTCTTGCGCGCTCGGGAATGGATCTCCTCATCTTCATGCGAGGATGCGTCCGCTGAGTGTGATATCTCGCCATGGACTAATACTCGGTGTCCGTAGACTGGTATGCCCTGCGCAGCAAGCCAAATAAAGAAATGACCCTGTGGCGGGAAGTCCGCGCGCGGGGATTGGAGTGTTCTTATCCGTTCCTGCGTGTCCGCCCTGTGAATCCTCGCAGCCGTCCGGTCAGACCTTATTTTCCCGGCTATTTGTTCGTGCACGTGGATACGGCGCAGACAGGCTTATCCGCTTTTCAGTGGATGCCGTTTTGCCAGGGCCTGGTCTCTTTTGGGGGAGAGCCGGCGGTGGTGCCGGAGGGCTTGGTGGCGGCGATCCGCAGGCGCGTCGACGAGATCAATGCGGCCGGCGGCGAGCAGTTGGCAGGGCTGGCAAAAGGCGACTCGGTCCTTATTCATGGCGGTGCGTTTGACGGCTATCAAGCCATATTCGATGCACGGACGACCGGGTCCGAGCGGGTGCAGGTGCTGCTCAAATTGCTGCAGGCGCGGCAGGTGAGGCTGGATTTACCGGCCAGCCAAATTGAACAGATAAAACGGCACTAAGCCTCGGCCGGGAAAGGCCGGGCTCAGTGCACGCGTAAGGGATTTGTGTGACGCGACGTGTGGTGGGGAATGTCGGAATGGCGGAGCATGCCAATTGGCGGAGGGTCAATGACTAGAGGCAGCCGGGCAACCGGGGCGGACAACAAAACCGATGTCAAAGCCTGTCCATTCTGTGGATCGCAAGCGGGAGTTCTGGTAGACATGCGTGTTAGGTGCGGCAGCTGCGGTGCATCGGGGCCGTTCGGCGTGTCGACGACGGAGGCCATCCGCCGGTGGAACGAGCGGATCCCCGACGGGGGTCCAAGTGCAACTCAGCCTTCGCAGCCTGCAGACGCCGCGGGTGAGCAGTCAGAACCGTAAGGAGGAGTCATGTCGAATAAAATGCTGGGCATCGTGCTGATGGTTGTGGGGGTTGTGGCAGTCGTCGTGTCGCTGGGGGCGGATGCTCTGGGAATCGGTAGCCAGGCGGGCTTTGGCTTGAAGCAGACATTTGGCACCGTGGCGGGGGTGATCATCGTAGCCGTGGGCGCGTGGTTCTGGCCTGGCTTCCCACAGTCGCGGCTATTGGCTGCCAGTGCCGTCCCACCAAGCTCGCCGCCCGCGGGGACTGCGCGGACTGCGGGGACCTCGAAAAGGTCACAGCCCTCCGTGGCCGCGAAGAAGGCTGGGGCAGCGAAGGGCTCGAGAAGCACCCGAAGCTCCAAGCGACGCAGAAAGTAGCCGGAACAGGGGCGGGGGACCCATGCTGGGCGGGAAACGCGCGCCGTTGCCCAAACAATGAGGAACAATCCGGGCGGCAACCGCGCGCGCAAGAAATAATTCAACGAGCAACAATAGCCAGGTGCGGTCTGTTGTGCGGAGCCGTCGGCAGATTTGGGTGGAAGATCGTTCTATTGGCAGGGTCTGCGCGTAGCTTCGACAGCATCGTATCGAAACGAAAGGCATTGCAGCATGGAACAATTCGAGCAAGGTGAGCAGGCCGAGTCGACGGTTGACATCAAGGAATATCTCTACCTACTGTGGGGGTGGGCCTGGCTGATCGTCCTGGCCGGCGCGGTGGCAGGAGGGGCGGCGTACTTTGTGTCGCGGCGGATGACGCCGATCTATCAGGCATCGACTTTGCTGCTGGTCAGCGCGCCATCCAGCATCAGTGGCGTGGATCCGAGCGCGCTGGTCACGAGCCAGACGATCACCAGCACCTACCAACAGATGCTGATGAACCGCCCGGTGCTGCAGGGCGTGATCGACCAGCTCAGGCTCCAAACGACGCCGGAGGAACTCAAGAAGTTGGTCTCAGTGAATGTCGTGGTCAACACGCAGTTGCTTACGATCACCGTCGATGATCCCGACCCCACGCGGGCGGCGGATATCGCCAATGCTATGGCGTCGGTGTTCGCGGCGCGGATCCGTGATCTGCAGTCGCAGCGCTATGCGGCTAGCCGGGATGGATTAGCCGCGCAGGTCAGCGACATGGAAAAGCAGATCGCCGCGACCAACAGCCAGATAGACCACACGTACGATCCGAGCACCCTGCAACAACTCCAGGCGCGGCTGACACAGTACCGCACGATCTACTCCAGCTTGGTGACCAGCTATGAACAAGTGCGCCTATCCGAAGACCAGACGAGCACGAACGTGGTGGTCTCGGAGCCGGCGGTGCCGAATCCCATCCCGGCGAGGCCGAAGACGACGCAGAACACCGTTCTGGCGCTGGTGGCGGGCATGCTGCTGGCCGCAGCCGTGGTATTCGCCGTCGAGACGCTGGATGACACGATCAAGAATCCTGAAGAGATCCGGCGCAGGTTTGGGCTGCCGATCCTGGGGACGATCGCCTGGCACGAGTCGCCCGGTGATCAACCGATCGCGTTGGCCGAGCCGCGCTCGCCGACGGCTGAGGCGTTCCGAGCGCTGCGTACGAGCATCACGTACGCGGCGGTGGACCGGCCGCTCCGCAGGATCCTAATCACCAGCGCCAC
>JBGPAT010000162.1:0-6213 GCA_041480885.1 Anaerolineae bacterium | reverse complement strand
GCATCCGATCAGGTCTGGCTGGCCTCTCTTATCTGCTCAGCCAGCTGGCCCCTCTCTTTCTGATGTGCGACCCGAGCGACCTGGGCGTTCACACCGACGCTGCCGGCGTCGTCCGCGGCGGTAAGCCGTCGGTGGTCTTATATGACCAGATTCCCGCGGGCATCGGCTTCAGCCAGAGACTCTTTGAAATGCACGCTGAGTTGGTCGCCCGCGCCCTAGAGGTGGTCAGCGACTGTCCGTGCCAGGATGGTTGCCCGTCGTGCGTGGGTCCGGGCGGCGAGAATGGGATGGGGGGAAAACGCGCGACGATCGAGATACTGCGCATCCTTTCGGCGTAGCACTCCGCCCGACGGGATTGAGCCGGAGGTCGCGAACAATGCTGGCAGCCCATCATCGCAAGGCCGCTCGCCTCGGTTGTCTGATGCTCACGTTGCTGACCAGTGCAGCCTGCCGCATCATCTCGGTGCCGCCATCTGCGCCGACTCCTCACGCCAACGTCGTAGAAGTCTCACCCACGCCCGCCTCTCGACTGTACCAGCAGGTGATGCTGACAGCCGTGACTGCTGAGGAGAAGAGCGCTCTCCCGCAATTCGACATCACGAGGCAGACGCCGGTTCTCAACGGCAGTGACGACCCGCGCGTGCAGGCCTTCAACCGGGAGATGCTCAGCCTCGTGGACCAAGCAGCGGTAGATTTCAAATATAACTTGGTCAGCCTGACCCCGCCGCCGGATTCTCTTGGCAGTTCCCTCGATGTACGCTACAGTCTCCTTTCGCCGCCGGGCGACATCCTCAGCATCAAGTTCGAGATGGTGGGCTATGTCGCGGGCGCGGCTCACCCCTATCACCTCAGTCGTACCGTCAATTTCGATCTGGAGCAGGGCAGGGCCCTCGCATTGGCCGAGCTGTTTATCCCCGGATCGGATTATCTCAGCGCGATCGCGCAGTACTGCATCGCGCAGCTCCGCACCCGCGATATCGATTTCGCCGATTTTGCGTCGGGCGCCGCACCCACTCCTGACAACTACCGCAACTGGGACATCACCACTGGCGGTCTCCTGATCACCTTCGAAGAATATCAGGTCGGTCCATATGCTGCCGGCCCGCAGCTGGTCACCATCCCCTATGCGGCTCTGGCTCAATGGATCCAGCCGAATGGGCCGCTGGCTCCGTTTGTCCATTGAATCAAAAGGACCCCCTCAGGGTCCTCTCGGCAGACTCAGTTGCGGTGGCTGGCTTGCTCTTGTTCTGGATGTTACGCGACCAGAATCACTCAGCCACGTGGCGCCTCATCCAACGATTCACGGCCTCACGCGGAGGCTCATGTTTGGTCATCGCATCTAGCAATGCCTCAGGGTCGTTGTCGCAATACAAAGCCGCGCGGTGCTCGCGGAAGATGAAACCTTCCCGCACGGCGTGGTCAAGTGCGGCCAGCAGCGGCAGGTAGTAGTCCTTGACGTTCAGCAAACCGATCGGCTTCTCGTGCGCGCCGATCTGGCCCCAGGTGATGGCCTCGAACAGCTCATCGAAGGTTCCAAAGCCGCCGGGCAGCGCCACATATCCGTCCGCGAGGTCATGCATCCGTCTCTTTCGGGCGTGCATCTCGGGGACAACATCCAGCCGCGTCAGACCCGATTGGGCCAATGCGGGCGTATTCATGGATGGGATGATCACACCGATCACCTCGCCTCCGGCCGCCAGCGCGGCTTGGGCCACCGCGCCCATCAGTCCGGTCTTGCCGCCTCCGTAGATCAGGCGCAGGCCGCGGCCCGCGATGATGCGGCCCATTTGACGCGCCGCCTCGGCGTACGCCGGGGAAGGAACGTCGGCGGAGCCGCAGAACACACAAATCGCTCCCATCGCTGACGTGATTGGGCTATTCATCTGGATTTCATCCACGGGTGATATAAGAACTCGTCTTGAAGAAGTATAACCCAGGTTAGAGTTGTATTAAATGAAGAGCGGCGCGCTTGTCCACACTGCCGAAAGGGCATAGAATGAACCCTGTATGGAATACAAGGATTACTACAAGGTCCTGGGGCTTGAGCGCTCCGCGAGCGAAAGTGATATTCGCAAGGCCTACCGCAAGCTGGCCATGCGCTATCATCCCGACCGCAATCCCGGCAACAAGCAGGCTGAGGATCAGTTCAAGGACATCAATGAGGCCTATCAAGTGCTTAGCGACTCGCAGAAGCGCGCACGCTACGATCAGTTGGGCGGCGCCTACTCGAACTGGCAGCAGAGGGGTGGGGGCGCGCAGGGCGACTTTGACTGGAGCCAGTGGTTCACCGGTCAGCCGGGCAACGCGGGCAATGTGCGCGTCGAATATGGCGATCAGGACGACGCCTTCTCGGACTTCTTCCGGTCCATCTTTGGGGACTTGCGGGGCGCTCAGACTTCCACGCGCCGCCGCTCGCCGCGCGCCTACCAGCAGCCCATCACCATCAGCCTGGATGAGGCCTACCGCGGCACGACTCGCGCCTTCGAGAGTGAAGGGCGCTCGGTGACAATCCGCATCCCAGCGGGCGTAAAGACCGGCTCAAAGGTTCGAGCGGCAGGCGCGGCGCCGGAGGGACTCGATCTTTATCTGATCGTGGAAGTGGCCGACGATCCGCGGTTCGAGCGCCAGGGCGATGACCTGCGCACGTCTGCAGCGATTGATGTGTTTACCGCCATGCTGGGCGGAGAGGCCCGGGTCGGGACCCTGGAGGGCGAGGTCACCCTCAAGATCCCCGCGGGTACCCAGCCCGAACAGGTATTTCGTCTGGCGGGGCGCGGCATGCCCCGTCTGAAAGGTGCTCAGGCAAAAGGGGATCTATTCGTCCGTGTTAAAGTTCGCGTCCCGAAGGACCTCACCGAAAAGCAATTCGCGCTGCTCAGAGAGGCGGCTGGTCCGCGGTCCGCCTAGTGGTTGGCGGCTCGCCTCACGAGCCGCGATCTCAAGTACGCATGGAGAAATGAATGACGACCAAACGTATTTTAGCTGTATCGGCCGCGCTGATGCTGTCCATGCTGGCATGCCAGCTTGGCGGCCAGACGCCCGTCATTACTGCCCCGTTGGTGAGTGCGCCGTCCGCGAACCAGCCGCCGATTTTGGTACAAGCCCCCCTCAATCCCGCCGCGGAACAGGACGCCTTCGTAGCAATGTACCAGCGGGTCATCCCGGGCGTCGTGATCATAAAGGTCAGCGGCCAGCAGGGCGCATCCCTCGGATCCGGTTTCGTCTATGACGCGGCTGGACACGTGGTCACCAACTACCATGTGGTTCAGGGCGCGAAAAACGACAAGGTCGAAGTGGATTTCATGTCGGGCTTTAAAGCCTATGGCACAGTCGTGGGCACTGACCTGGATTCGGATCTTGCCGTCGTGAAGGTCGATGCGCCCGCCTCCGAGCTTCACCCGCTGGCCGTCGGCGACTCAAATGCTTTGCAGATCGGCCAGACCGTGATTGCCATCGGCAATCCCTTTGAGTACTTCGGCTCGATGAGCGTGGGCATCATCTCGGCATTGCACCGCACCTTGGACTCGGAGCACGCCACGCCAGGCGGTGGGCAGCCGTTCACCGCCGGCGATCTGCTCCAAACGGACACGGCCATCAATCCCGGCAACTCGGGCGGCCCGCTTTTTAACATCAATGGCGAGGTCATTGGCGTCAATCGTGCCATCGAGACCACCAACTTCACGAGCACGGGCCAGCCTCTGAATTCGGGTATCGGCTTTGCCGTCTCGTCCAATATCGTCCGCCGTGTCGTGCCGGTCATCATCAAGAGCGGCAAGTACGATTATCCGTACCTGGGCCTCAGCTCCATCAGTCTCGGCAACCCCTCACGTGGCGGGCTGAGCCTGGATGAGATCAACGCGCTTGGCCTGAAGCAATTCACCGGCACCTATGTGACCGATGTCGTCAAGGGTGGCCCCGCGGACCAGGCCGGCATTAAGGCCGGCACGACTGCCACCAGCTTCCAGAACTTGAACGCAGGCGGCGACCTGATCACCGCCATCGATGGTCACCCGGTGCTGCAATATGATGACTTGATTGCCTACTTGGTTACCAGCAGGTCCCCCGGCGACACCGTCGTGCTGACCATAATGCGCGGCGACAAGAAGCAGGATATTACTGTCACGCTCGCCAAGCGCCCGTAGTCTCTTGTTTAGAAAGCACCGTTGAAAAAAAAGCACGTGCGGAGGTGTTCTCCCTGCGCACGTGCTTTTCTCTAAAATCCTCCGTCGTTTGCTTCGAAGGAAGCGACCGACGGAGCGTCAGCATTTCCTCCTGGTCCTGCTCCGGAACGATCAGCGGTGGCGGCGCTGTGCTCCCGCAGCTCGGCCCCTTCCCGAAATAGGGCGCGGTCCCATCCTGCTGCTCAATCTGGTCCGCACTTTACTCGTCATTCTTCAGCAGCGGCACGGCTTCGAGATTGAAGGCGTATGACTAACTGCAATAACTCCTCTCGTTCAGCGTCCTTCTACGGTCCCAGTGCACTTTGACGACATTGCCTGTGTCCACCAATCTGGGGCAAGCTGACTTGGGCAAGGGCACCGCGCAACTGCGCGTAGTATACTCAGGACTTCCCCGTTCCATTCGAAAAAGATAGGTTGTCAAAGTGAGCAAAAAACTAATAAGCATCCTTGCTATTCTGGGCATACCCCTTCTGCTGGTTTTTGGAGGCTTGATCGCCTACGGCGTCTATCACAGAGCTTTCTCGGCAAAGCTGGCATTACCCGGTGGTGCTGGTTCGAGACCGGTAACCGGTGATGTGCCAGGTCTCTGCAATGGCCCCAGTACGATGACGATACTTGCGATTGGGGAGGACTATCGCGGCGGAGGCGGTGATTACCTGTACGGACTGGCCGACGTAATTCGAATTGTTCGCATTGATTTCACCAAACCGTCCGTATCCGTTCTGTCAATTCCCCGAGACTTGTGGGTGCACATTCCCGGGCTATCAGACAGGAACATTGATGTCGGCAAGATCAACCAGGCCTATTTCTATGGCGCGCCGGCCATGGGGTACTATAAAGGTCCCGCCGGCGGAGCAGGCCTATTGGCCGATACTCTATACGACAACTTTGGACTATTTCCCGATCACTATGTTGCAGTGTCGATGCAAGCAACTCAGAAACTAATTGATGCGGTTGGAGGTATTGACGTTACATTGAGTAAGCCCGTTGATGGGAATGCGCAACTCCCTGGAGCAGAGCCGGAGAACCTGGGTTTCTATTCCGCGGGGACGCATCACTTTGATGGCGCAACCGCATTGAAGTTTGCGCGGATTCGATATGGATATTCAGACCTGGATAGAATTGATAATCAGAGTATTGTGCTGAAGGCCCTCTTCGAAAGGATGACCACTCAAGACGGAACGGTCAATCCTGCGGATATTCTGGGTGGGCTTTTGGAAGCAAATGTGCTCACGGATTTTGCGCCATCGGATATGCTGATGTTTTCATGCTTGGCCAAATATATTGACTATTCCGACATAAAGTTCATAACGCTTCCCTCAGACACATTTTCAGCAAGCACGGTCTTTAGCCCAGTTCAAAAAGACTATGTATTTGCCTATGTCCCTGACACGACCAAGGTGACTGATGTGATCCGTACGTTCCAGGAAGGAATTTGGCCCTAGCCTTTGTGCTGCGTGCGCTGTCGAGGCCGTGTGCTGGTTTTCAGGACCCGATTTGTGTCGCGATTTTAGTTCGCACTCTGGGGGACTGAGATAGTAGCGTGAGGCATGCCACCGTCCGAGATTGTGCCAAGCCGCGATTTACTCGGTGATGGCAGTGCGGGCTTGGGTCACCCCGCGCATCTTCAGGTCAACCATTGCAACGGAGACGACCGCCCCGGTCGCCTCCGTTCTTTCTATCCAAATCTCTCTTCCTTCCACACGTCTGCCTGGTTGTGGTAGCCTGCCTGCTCCCAGAAGCCGCGGGACTCCAGTCTGCACGGCCTTCCGAATAATCGACAGTGGCAGCGAACAGGGCTGCCACTGTCGATTATTCGGAATTCTGCCCTCCCCGATCTTGGGGGAGGGGTTAGGGGTGGGGGCTTGCGCCGCCCTGCCGATTTTCCGGGGTCGACACTGCCCACAGAAGCCACGAGATCAATCGCCTCTGCGACTCTATCCGAACCTCTCTTCTTTCCATACATCTGCCTGGTTATGGTAGCCCGCCTGCTCCCAAAAGCCGCGCTTGTCACGCGACATGAACTCCAGCG
>JBGPAT010000161.1:0-6228 GCA_041480885.1 Anaerolineae bacterium | reverse complement strand
GTGTTCTTCCCCAGTATGTGGTGTGAGAGATGTGGCGGCCTGCCGCGCGCCACAGGTTTTCACACAGCAAAGGAGACACGATGAAAGACGAGTTCAACGCGCGCGATGTTCTGCAAGTGGGGGCGAAGAAGTATACAATCTACCGGCTGGACGCACTCGAAAAAGCGGGCCTCACCCAGGTCAAGCGGCTGCCCTTTTCGATCCGCATCATCCTTGAAGCCGCCTTGCGTCAGTGTAATGACCGTGAGATAAGACCGGAGCATGTCAGGCACATCGCCGCTTGGAAGCCGCGCGGCGAACGGCCCGGCATTCCCTTCCTGCCGGCCCGCGTCATCATGCAGGATTTCACCGGCGTGCCCGCCGTTGTGGATCTGGCAGCGATGCGCGACGCCGTCGCCCGCCTCGGCGGTGACCCGCAGCGAATAAATCCGCTGATCCCTGTCGATCTGGTGATAGATCACTCCGTGCAAGTGGATTTCTTCGCGACCCCCGATGCTTTGCAGCGCAACGCCGAGATCGAATTCCAGCGGAACCGCGAGCGCTATGAGTTCCTCAAATGGGGCCAGACGGCCTTCAACAATTTTCGTGTTGTGCCGCCCATGACCGGCATTGTGCATCAGGTAAACCTTGAGTACCTGGCCGAGGTGGTCTTGGCGCGCGCTGCTGCTTCGGGTTCCGAACCATCCGAGCTGCTAGCCTTCCCGGATACGCTGGTCGGCACCGACTCGCACACCACAATGATCAACGGTCTTGGCGTACTGGGATGGGGAGTCGGCGGCATAGAGGCTGAAGCTGCCATGCTTGGACAGCCGATCGACATGCTCCTGCCGGAGGTCATTGGCTTCAAGCTGCATGGCAAGCTGCGCGAAGGCGTCACGGCCACTGACCTGGTCCTTATGGTGACGCAGATCCTGCGCAAGAAGGGGGTCGTGGATAAGTTTGTGGAGTTCTATGGCTCCGGACTCGATTCGATGTCGCTGCCGGACCGCGCCACTATCGGGAACATGGCTCCCGAGTACGGAGCCACGATGGGCTTCTTCCCGGTGGACGCGGAAACGCTCCGCTACCTCCAGCTGACTGGCCGTCCTACCGAGGTCGTCGAGCGCGTCGAGGCTTACTGTAAGGAGCAGCACCTCTTCCGCGATTCCGCTGGGCCGGATCCTGAGTTCACAGACACGCTGGAGTTGGATCTGGGATCGGTCGTGCCGTCCTTGGCTGGCCCGAAGCGGCCGCAAGACCGCGTGCCGCTCTCTGAGATGAAGGAAGCGTTCGCCCGCATACTGACGGCTCCGGTCCAGGATCAGGGATTCGGACTCAAACCTGAAGCCGTCGGCGTCCAAGCAACGGTGGGCACGAACGGCGGCTCCATGACCATTGGGCACGGGGCGGTCGTCATCGCAGCCATTACTTCCTGTACCAACACCAGCAACCCGAGCGTAATGGTGGCCGCGGGCTTACTTGCGAAGAAGGCCGTCGAAAAGGGTTTGGCCGTCAAGCCGTACGTCAAGACCAGCCTGGCGCCTGGCTCGCGAGTGGTGACGGACTATCTGAAGAAAGCCAATTTGCTGGAGCCCTTGTCCAAACTGGGGTTCAATCTTGTCGCTTACGGATGCACCACCTGTATCGGCAACAGCGGCCCGCTGCCCGGCGAAGTCGCCAAGGCCATAACCGCAACTGACTTTGACCTTGTGGCGGCGGCTGTGCTCTCGGGCAACCGCAATTTCGAAGGCCGCATCAATCCGTTGGTGAGAGCCAGCTATCTGGCCTCGCCTCCGCTGGTGGTGGCTTTTGCCCTGGCCGGCCGCGTCGACATAGATTTGGACAAGGAGGCGCTGGGTGCCGGAAAGGATGGCCAACCGGTCTTCCTCAGAGATATCTGGCCGACGCAGCGCGAGATCTCCGAGACCGTTGCAGCGAGTCTGGCATTCAGTATGTTCACCCAGGAGTATGCAAGCGTCTTTCAGGGCTCCCAGATGTGGAGGGCAATCGAGGTCTCCGGCGGCGACTTGTACCAATGGAACGAGGCCTCAACGTATATCCATCAGCCGCCGTACTTCCAGGACCTGTCATTGGATTTGCCCCCGGTTCGTGAGATCACGGGCGCACGCGTGCTTGCCATGTTCGGCGATTCGATCAATACCGACAACATCTCGCCGGCGGGCAATATCGCCTTATACAGCCCGGCCGGCAAGTTCCTCCAGGAACGTGGAGTTCAGCCGAGGGATTTCAATTCATACGGATCACGGCGCGGCAATGACCTCGTGATGGCGCGCGGCACGTTCGCCAACATCCGCCTCAAGAACCTGTTGATCATCCCGAAAGAAGGTTACTCGACGAAACACTTCCCCGATGGCGTCGAGATGCCGATTTTTGATGCGGCGATGCAGTACCAACAGGAGGGCCTGCCGTGCATAATTCTGGCGGGCAAGGAGTACGGCGCCGGATCCAGCCGCGACTGGGCCGCGAAGGGCCCCAAGCTGCAGGGCGTCAGAGCCATCATTGCCGAGTCCTATGAGCGCATCCATCGTTCGAACCTGGTCGGAATGGGTGTTCTTCCGCTCATGTTCACAGATGGCCAGAGTATCGCATCCCTTGGCTTGAAAGGTGATGAGAGCTACGATATTCTGGGTCTCAGCGATCAGATGAAGCCCAGAAGCACGCTCAGGGTCAGGGCCACCCGGCCGGATGGCACCTCCGTGCAGTTTAAGGTTGTGGCGCTGCTGAATACCGAGATTGAGGTGGAGTACTACCGCAACGGTGGCATCCTGCACACCGTGCTGAGGAATCTGGTTCGCTAGGCTCGCCCGCAAGCACAGCCTACCAGGCCGTCGGCCGCAGGAGGATCACGAGCAGCAGGATGCTGATCGCACAGAAAATCGTCGCCCCCAGCCACCAGCCGAGCAGCCCCGTCAACATTGCAATTGTGGTCGAAATACCCACAGCCTGAGAACCACGCCGCAGGTCAGTCGAGGCCTCATTGTCATATTGGGCGGCCTGATCGGCTGGCAAGCCCAACGCAGGCAGCACGAGCCCGGCGATCATGCCTGCTGCACTCAGCATCACGACCAGGTACAGCAGCGGCGTGCCGGTCAGGCCCGCTAGATCAATCACTAGGATCCCGCATGTGGCCTCTCGTGTGGAGTATCCGGGCGTCGGCAGGATATCCGTTTTGACGAAGACGAAGTTGCCCAAATCAATGTCTTGGGCGGTGACTGTCCACACAACGCGACGCTCGGCGTGCGGCGGGACGGCTACCTGGCCCTCCAGGCTGCGCGACGCCGCGTGGCCACTGATCTCCACGTCGTAGTACGGCTGAAGGTCCTGATTGGTGGGGTTATCAAAGCTGACGGAGACGCTGGCGGTCTCCGCATGTGACATCAGCACCGGGCAATGCAGCCCGTTGAAGGGTTGGTAACCCGCGCCCGTTGCGAAGTACGAGAGACCTTCGAAATCTGCCCAGGCTGCGGCGATGGCTAGTGCCAGCCCAACAAGGACTCCAAGGAAATACGGGACGTTGGCAAGTTCTTGAAAGCGTCTGGTGGGCATTCTGCGTTGTAGAGGGCACCGATGTTGACTTCCCCCCATTTCCATCGGACGTCACGCTCCGGCTTCCACGGACCTTGCGGGCATCACCCGGGCTTGATGTGCCCGCCCCAGCCCCGCGCTAGATGGGCATTAACGAGGGCTGTCGGCGCGAGCGCACTTCGGCGAGCGTGGCCTGCATGGACCACGGTCCCGTCCATGTGATCGTGACCGGCACGGTCTTGCCCTTCAGGTCCTCTTCCGCTTCGACGAACACCAGCTTATTAGTGGGCGTGCGGCCCTTCCAGCGGTCTTTCACCTTGTCTTCGAATAAGACCTCGACCGTCTCGCCGAGATATCTCCGATTGATCCCGTCGACGATTCGTTCCTGGAGGTGTTCCAGCCTGCGGAAGCGGTCCATCTTTTCCGCGTCGCTCACATCATCACTAAGGCGTCGCGTCGCCAGCGTGCCTTCCCGACTCGAATACCGCGCCAAGTGCGCTACATCGAGCTTGAGGTCCGACAGGACCCGATACGTCTCCATGAATTGAGTCTCGGTTTCGCCGGGGAACCCGACGATGATGTCAGTCGCTATAGAGCAATCCGGGATCCTCGTCCGGATTCTCTCGATCAGTTGCCGGTAGTCTTTCTGGGTATAGCCGCGCTTCATCTTCACCAGTACTTCATCATCGCCTGCTTGGATCGGCACCTCAATGTGCGGCATGACTTTCGGCAGTTGAGCGACTGCCTCCATCAATTCTTCAGTAAAATAGTTAGGGTGCGAGGTCAGAAAACGGATGCGCTCAATGCCATCGATCTCGTGGACGATGCGCAGCAGCGTGGCCAGGTTCGGCCCGCCAGCGATATCCTTGCCATAGCGATCAACGATCTGGCCGAGCAGCGTGACTTCCTTGACACCCTGCGCAGCGAGTGATCGGATCTCCGCCGTGACGTCGCCGATAGGACGACTGCGCTCCACGCCCCGGCGAAACGGGATGATGCAGAATGTGCACGCATGCGAACAGCCGTAAACCACCGGCACATGTGCGCTGACCAATTGGCCTTGTTCATGCAGCGGCAGCACTAGATCGCCGTCCATGGCGGCGAAGCGGCGCGTGGTTTCCTTCGATTCGATCGCTCGAATCTGGCCCTGGCTGAGGTACGAGACCAGCGGTCCAGGATCCGAGGGCGGCGAAAACACATCCACAAACGGCAGGCGCTCATGCAGCCTCTCGGCTCCTCGAACGCCCACCAGGCAGCCCATCAAATTGATGACGAGGTTTGGGTTTTGGTCCTTCAAAGGTTTGAGCGATGTCAGGCGCCCGAGCGCCCTGTCCTCCGCCGACTGCCGCACGACGCATGTGTTCAAGACGATCACGTCGGCGTCATCGGCCTTGTCTGTATAGGCATAGCCGAGGTGCTCTAACGACGACCCAACGCGCTGGGAGTCAGCCACATTCATCTGACAGCCCTCGGTCCAGATGTGGTATTTCATAGGGTGCGAATTATACCAATTCCGGTGGCAATTGAATCTCTGCGCTCAATGCGGCTCTCGAACGGCAGTTCCTTGCCGCCTCTCGAGTTCACCGAAGCAGCGCGGGGATCGCTGGCGATGGTTCCGTCACTCCTTATGGTAAAATCGTGCAGCCTGGAGGGATGGCCGAGCGGCTTAAGGCGCATGTCTTGAAAACATGTTTGGGTCACACCAACGTGGGTTCGAATCCCACTCCCTCCGCTCGCAATCGAGGATGGTGGATTGCGATGGTAGAATCTCCACCGGCAGCTGACAATCCGAATTCCTCAAACTGCACTCAGCCATGCCCTGGGGAGGTGCCAGAGTGGTCGATTGGGGCCGCCTGCTAAGCGGTTACTGGGGCGAAATCCTCAGTCGCAGGTTCGAATCCTGTCCTCCCCGCTCCACATGCGAACGCGCCCCCGGGGCGCGTTCGCAGATTCAGTTGAAGGTTCCGACCGGCGCGATCTCCGCCTGCCATGCAGAAAATGCTTGGCCTGTGTCTCCGGCGCGCCCGCTAATCCCCTTGGATAGACAACCCGGTGTGAACTCGCTGGAAACCGTTAAATTGATGCTTGGTCGAAATAGTCAATGGACACGAGACTGAAAACCCAGATACGTTGTTCTTGGGCAAATGATAACCCGCTCATGATGGAATACCACGACAAAGAGTGGGGCGTGCCGGAACATAATGATAGGAAGCTATTTGAGTTCCTGATATTGGAGGGCGCGCAAGCTGGGCTCAGCTGGCAGACTGTTCTCAATAAACGCGAGAGCTATCGCAAAGCATTCAACGGCTTCGATCCTGCCAAGATCGCACGCTACGATGGCCGGGACGTCCGGCGCCTGCTCGGCGATCCGGGTATTGTTCGCAATCGTTTGAAGATTGCGGCGGCGATTCTCAACGCGACGAAATTTCTGGAAATTCGGGATGAATTTGGTTCTTTCGACAACTATATCTGGCAATTTGTCGATGGCACGCCGATCCAGCACCGCCTCAAATCAGCTGCGGTCATCCCATCAACAACAAGGGAATCAGACACCATCAGCAAGGAACTACGGAAAAGAGGATTCAAATTCGTGGGCTCAACGATTTGCTATGCTTTTATGCAGGCGGTCGGCCTGGTCAATGATCATCTGACATATTGTTTCAGGTATGGCGCAACCGGCCCGAAGACATAGATTTACATGGG
>JBGPAT010000160.1:0-6247 GCA_041480885.1 Anaerolineae bacterium | reverse complement strand
CACAAAGACACAAAAACAGAAGGCGGACGCATACTTTCAGGAGGTCGTCCATCCCGTCCTGACGCCGCTTGCCCTCGACCCAGGCCATCCATTCCCCCACATCTCCAACCTGAGTCTGAATCTGGCCATCGTGATCCGCGACCCCGAGGGCAATGAGAAGTTTGCGCGCTTGAAAGTGCCAGACAGGCTGCCCCGCCTGGTGCCGCTCAAGCGTTCATCGGGAGCCGCGCGAAAGGATGGCACGATCCCGCGGGATCACTATTTCGTCTGGCTTGAGCAACTGATCGCCGCCAATATCACCCTGCTCTTTCCGGGAATGGAGGTACTCGCAGTCCATCCATTCAGAATCGTCCGGGACGCAGAATTGGAGATCCAAGAGATCGAAGCGGATGACCTGCTCGAGAGCATGCAGCAGAGCGTCCGCCGCAGGGAGTTCGGTTCGGTGGTGCAGGTCGCGATCTACGAATCAATGCCTGAAGAAATCCGGGACGTGCTGCTGGAGAACCTGGAGATCCTGCCCGGCGATCTATTCATTCAAAGCAAGCCATTGGGCTTGGCAGGCTTGTGGCAACTCTACGATAGCGTCGAGCGTCATGACCTGAAATACCCACCTTATACGCCCCGCCTGCTGTCTCCGTTCCAGAATGTGACGCAGACTGAGGATATCTTCGCCGCCATTCGCCATGAAGACCTGTTGATCCATCACCCATACGACTCTTTCACTTCTGTCATCGATTTCCTGAACGCGGCCGCCAGGGATCCCAACGTACTGGCGATCAAACAGTCGCTCTATCGCGTCGGCTACAACTCTCCAGTGGTGGATGCACTGCTGGAGGCGGCTGAACGCGGCAAGCAGGTGGCTGTGCTGGTGGAACTCAAGGCACGCTTCGATGAGGAAAGCAACATCGGATGGGCGCGCATGCTTGAAAAGGCTGGCGTGCACGTCGTCTATGGCCTGCTCGGGCTGAAGACGCATTGCAAGGTGGGCCTGGTCGTGCGGCAGGAAGGCGAGGGCATCCGGCGATATGTGCATCTGGCCACCGGCAATTACAACCTCGTGACTTCAACCGCCTATGAGGACCTCGGTCTTTTCACGTGCGACGAGGCGATCGGGGCCGACGCGACGGATCTTTTCAACTTCCTAACGGGCTATTCCTCGCCGCCGGAGTACCGCAAGCTGCTGGTTGCGCCCGTCAACCTCCGGCCGAAATTGGAAGCCCTCATCCGGCGCGAGATTGAACACGGCCACAAGCAGGAGCCGGCCCGGCTGATCTTCAAGGTCAACGCCCTGGTGGATCCGCAGATCATCCGGCTGCTCTATCAGGCATCGCAGGCGGGGGTCAGAGTGGATCTATTAGTGCGCGGCATCTGCTGCCTCAGACCCGGCATCCGGGGGATCAGCGAGAATATCCGCGTGACAAGTGTGCTAGGACGGTATCTGGAGCACAGTCGCATATTCTATTTCCGCAATGCCGACGAGGAGGAGGTCTACCTCGGCAGCGCCGACCTGATGCAGCGCAATTTGAACAACAGGGTCGAGGTGGTTTTTCCCCTCAAGAGTCCTGATCACGTCCGGTATGTACGCGATCATGTCCTGCCTTCCTATTTCAAGGACACGAGCCAGACGCGGCTCATGCGCGCCGACGGGACCTACAAGCGCCTGCATCCAAAAAAAGGGGACAAGACCCTCGGTGTGCAGGATTGGCTCATGAGCCAGCCGTGGCCCCGGCAATTGTGATCGATAGATCAACGAGGCGGAAACGGCCTTGCGCCGCGAATGCTCGTGGGCGAGTCTGAGCGTGAAAGACCGGCAGCCGGCGCCAACGGCCTTGTAGCATGGGACCTTGAAAAGAGCGACGGTATAATTCCACTTCGATGACCTCCATCGTGATTCTCATCGGGACGATAGTCTTGGCGCTGGAGGCGATCTTGAGCTTCGTCTCCAGCATTCGTTCCCTGCGGACCAGCCGTCGTTGGTCAGATTACCGATTGCGCCGGAGGTATCTTCTTCAGGCGCGGCGGTTGCTTGCAGTCAGTGTCGGCTCGGCGCTGATGGCCGTCGTTGCGTTCGTGCTCGGCCAAACGATGAACGGGCCGGCACAGCCGGTCCCCACGCGTGTGCAGGCTGCCCTTCGCATTACCGCAACAGCCTTGCCCCCAGCGCGAAACACTGCAATCAGCGTCCCGGCCTTGGTGCAGAGTTCCCCCACGTCATTCGCAGCCGCACCATCCCCGGTGAATACACCTTGGGGCGTGTCTACGCCGACACCGGTGATGCCGATCGCGGTCCAGGCAATTCTGCAGCGCACCACGACGCCTGCCCTTGATGTCGAATTTGGACGCCTGAGGTTTTCCACGGAGATCGACAAGTACCAGCTGATAGCACCCGGCGTCAGCTTCCACAACCCGATCAGGCACATGTACGTGGTATTTACATACCAACCCGCCGAAGCCATCCTGGAGTGGACAGCGCTTTGGTATCAAAATGGTGAGCTCAAGAACATTGACACGACCTCATGGAGCAAATTCCCTGCGGGCATCGGGGTCGCCGGCTGGGGGCGAGACGCACCAGAGTGGCAAGCTGGCAATTATGAGGTTCAACTATTTGTTGGGACGACTTGGAAAGTCTCAGGGACGTTTACTCTAGAAGGGGAACCGCCGACAGCTACGGCCACCGCATTTGCGACAGCAATCTCGTCTACTGCGGCGACCGCTGCACCAACCCTTACTCAGACGAGCACGAAGGTCCCCACGGCGATCCCGCTGCCCACATCCTCGCGCACGCCGTTGCCAACAGTCACTCCCGTGCCGACTTCTACGCGTCCGGAGCCACCGACTGCTACGGCGGTCCCAACGAGGACCGCGGCTCAAGCGCCCAATCTGAGGCAGCTCCCGAGCTCGACGGCATCTGCAACCCCGACTAGGGCGGCTGCACCCGCCACCAAGACTCCGATGCCAACCCCAACTCGGACCGCATCCTCGACGCCCACCGGGACCACTTCGCCAACTTCACCTGCGCCGGCGACAGCGACTCCATCTCCGACCCGCACCGGAACTGCTTCTCCAAGCCCGGCTGCGATCGCGCCTCGAACGCCTTCCCGTGCCCCGACTAGAACAGCGGCTGTAACGCCTACGTCGACCGTCACGTCTGCTCCCAGCCGCACGCCAACGGCCAGCAGGACGCCGACGGCCACGTTGACATCCAGCGCTACGTCTTCGAGCACGCCGCGCCCAACCGCGACTGTGCAACCATCCCGCACGCCGACTGCCACGCCAACCGTGCCTCCGACCGCCACGCAAACCCCGCGGCCCGTTACGGTCAGCGTCTATTTCACAGACACCCTCCAGGTTGGCGACCAGCTGCCGCCCTTCAGTGAAGCGGTCCTGAGAGAGATCCCTGGCTCAGCGAACCCGATCGTGGCGGCCGTCGATGAATACTTTAAGGGCCCCAGCACCGCGGAACAGGCGCGCGGCTTGATCGTGATGCGCAACGGATTCGTGGGTTACCGTAGACTTGAGTTCGCCAATGGCCTGCTCGCGATATATCTGGCCGGGAACTGCCGACCCAATGGCCGGCCCTACAGCGTTGCCCAACCGTTGATCGAGACGGTGAAGCAATTCGCGGGCGTGCGCTATGTCAAGATCTACGACGAATACAACCATACCCGAGACGCATTCAGCCCGGCGGATTCATGGCCGGTCTGTCTGGACACCCTCTTCACCGATACGGCCACACCGGCGCCGATACGGACGGCTACACCGTCTCCATCGGCCACACCAAGCTTCACTCCAACATCCACGGCAACCTCAATCCTCAGGGCCACCAATTCCCAGCCCGGGACCGTCACTCCGATTCGAAGCGCGACGCTACGACCTTCACCCACGCGAACAGCGTCGAGCACTCCAACTCACACGCCTTTGCCGAGCCCCAGCTTTTCACCCACCGCGACTCCTAGCCAGATGGTCGGGGCCAGCCCCACCATTAATGTGGAGTGTACTCGTGCCTCGTTCGTGAGCGATGTGACCATCCCCGATAACAATGCCGTCCCAGCCGGACAACCATTCACAAAGACCTGGAGGATCAAAAACATCGGCACTTGCCCATGGACAGTCGCCTACAGACTGGCCTTCATCAGCGGAGACCAGATGGGCGCGCCGAGCTCCGTACTGCTGCCGGCAAACGTAGCGCCAGCCCAGACCGCCGACGTCTCAGTGAGTCTCTTAGCCCCAGCAAACCCTGGTCAATATCAGGGATTCTGGCAACTGGTTACGCCAGAGGGCAGGATATTCGGCGTGGGTGCCTCGGGGACCGGAAATCTCTGGGTGAAAGTGAGGGTGATCGGGACGGCGCCAAGTGCCGCACCCACCACGCCGCTGATTCTCCCGGCCGTGCCCGAATCGACATTGCTGGCGGTTGCGCAGCCCACGGGCACAGCCCCGGTGAACACAGATCTCGCGGCCCATGCCTGCGACGGTCTTTGGCAAAGTATCTATGGAACGCTGCCGTGCCCAGGCCACGACGGTGATCCGCGCGGCTTTGTCCTGCCAATACATCAGCCCTACCTTGAAGGCGGGAGCGCCGCCACGCTGCCGGCGCTCTTGACATCCCCCTCATTGCTGAAAGATGGATACATCCGGGGCCTCTACCCTGCCTACAAGGTGGCTGCCGGAGACCACTTCCAAGCCTCGGTGGGTTGCGAATTCAACGCCGTCTCCTGCTCCGTGCTCTTCCGCATAGGCTATCTGGATTCCGCCGGCGCCGCCCACGATCTCAGCACGCTCGGCGAGTCCTACGACGGGGAGTATTCCAACCTCGACCTCGACCTGAGCCAGTTGGCGGGTCAGGAAGTCAGGTTTCTGCTCACTGTAGAAGATCTGGGTTCTTCGGCCGGCGACCGGGCCTTGTGGGTTGGACCGCGCATCGTCCACATGTCGGGGATTCCGCCGTCGAGCGCGGAGTCTTCCACTGGCACACAGCCGGCTCCTTCGGATACCGCGACGGCGTCTGCCACACTGCCGGCCCCGCCTGCCAGCTCTACGGCTGCGCCCGTGCCGACCACCACCGCGCCGGTCGGCAGTCAGAATCCTACGCCGCTTATTCCCCAGATCATTGAGTCCATCATCTCATTCCTAAGGCAGTTGCTGGGCGGGAAATGAAAGCAACACGGCCAGGTTCTCTCATGAACCTGGCCGTGCGCGATATTCGCAGCTCAAATTGGGGGGCGCAGTTAGCAATCCAATGGACGTTCAGGCGTCGTTGGGGCTGTGCTCAGGCTAGACATCTAGATTCCTCACGTACTTCGCGTGAGTCTGAATGAAGCGCCTGCGGGGATCGACAGCATCGCCCATCAGCATATCGAACGTGCGATCCGCCTCGGCCGCATCATCAATCGTGACAAGCAGCAAGGTGCGGTTCGCGGGATTCATCGTCGTCTCCCACAACTGCTCGGGGTTCATTTCGCCGAGACCTTTGTAGCGCGACACGCTGGACTTATCCCCTCCCCCCAAGTCCTTTATCAACTTGTCCTTGTCTTTATCACTGTACGCGTATTTGACCTGATTCTTGTGCGCGATGCGGTAGAGCGGAGGCTGGGCAATATACAGATGCGCATCCTCGATCAACTTTGCCATGTAGCGGAAGAAGAAGGTCAGCAGCAGTGTGCGAATATGGCTGCCATCCACGTCAGCATCGGTCATGATGATAATGCGTCCGTAGCGAAGGCCGGCCACATCGAAGTTGTCCCCAATTCCGGTGCCAAGGGCAGAAATCAAGGCTTTGATCTCATTGCTGGACAGGATCTTGTCGAGGCGGGCGCGTTCGGTGTTCATGATCTTGCCGCGCAGAGGCAGGATGGCCTGGAAATGACGGTCGCGCCCCTGCTTCGCAGATCCACCGGCCGAATCGCCCTCCACGATGTAGAGTTCAGTCTTAGATGAATCGCGTTCTGAGCAGTCCGCCAGCTTGCCCGGCAGGGTCAAGGATTCGAGCGCCGATTTCCGAATGACCAGGTCGCGGGCTTTGCGCGCCGCGTCGCGAGCGCGCGCCGAGGTCAGGCACTTGGCGATGATGGCCCTGGCCGCCTGCGGATTCTCGTCGAGGAATGTCGCAAACGACTCGCCCACAATCTGCTGGACGTAGGTCTGCACTTCAGGATTCATCAATTTAACTTTGGTCTGCGATTCGAACTGCGGGTCGGGGTGTTTGACCGAAACGATGGCGGTTAAGCCTTCGCGTGTATCGTCGCCT
>JBGPAT010000159.1:0-6300 GCA_041480885.1 Anaerolineae bacterium | reverse complement strand
CGGCTCACGCGCAGACGTCTGGGCCTGTGGTGCGCGCCGTGCTGTTCTACTCGCCTACCTGTCCGCACTGTCACTACGTGATCACTGTGACCTTGCCGCCTCTGATAGAGAAGTACGGTAACCGGCTTCAGATCATCGGCGTGGATGTCACTCAGCCAAAGGGCCAGACGCTCTTCCTGACCGCCTTGCGAAAATTCGGCCTAGAGAATGGCGGCGTTCCCTTCCTGATCGTGGGAGACGCCTATCTAGTCGGATCCTTGGAGATACCGCAGAAATTTCCAGACCTGATCCAAGCCGGCTTGTTGCACGGCGGCATAGATTGGCCTGATATTCCCGGGTTGGCAGAGGTCATTCCGGCCGAGCAGGTCGTATTGACGCCTGTGGCCATACCTACTCCACGGCTTGGAAGACTCCTGCCTGACGCCCAGTCTGCTGGTTGGGCGACGAACTTCAGTCGTGATCCGGTGGGTAACGGCTTCGCTGTCTTTGTGTTGGTGGGCATGCTTGCATCGCTCGGTGGCGCAGTCATTTTGCTGCGGCGGCTGCCGGGCAGGCTTGCCAATCTACACAGTGGCTGGTTAATCCCGGTTTTCTGTCTGATAGGTCTTGGAGTAGCGGGGTATCTAACCTATGTAGAAACTGCACACGTTGAGGCGGTTTGCGGGCCTGTCGGCGACTGCAACACAGTGCAGCAGAGTGAATACGCAAGGCTGTTTGGTATCATGCCCGTTGGTATTCTCGGCATGATCGGTTACACAATGATCATCCTGGTGTGGTTCTTTGGTGAATTTCCCAATCAGCAGATGGGGCTATCTAAGGATCTGGCCATCTTCGGCATGGCTACGTTGGGGACATTGTTCTCGATCTACCTGACATTTCTTGAACCCTTCGTGATTGGCGCATCTTGCGCGTGGTGCCTGGCATCTTCTGTAATAATGACTGCACTATTTTGGTTGGCACTTCCTGCAGCGAGAAGAAGGATTTTTCAGGACTGAGGACTTCTGGACGAAAGCCCTCCGTTATGTCAGCGCTTCGTTAAGTGGAATGGAATTCTCCTATGCCAGACCGAGCCGCACGCTGGATTTCTATCTTCTTTGATAGTTCTTTCCTGTCCTTGCCTATCTTCCTGTCCTTGGGTTACGCTTCGGAACACACCCGTGGCCTGCTGTGGGCTATTCTGATGTTGCTCGTTGTCACGGGCATCCCGCTGGTTTATCTGATCATTGGCCTCAAGCGAGGCTGGGTCAGCGATCTGGAACTTTCCCGGCGCGAAGAACGCCCGCGCTTCATCGTTGTCAGCTTGAGCAGTGATGTTCTGGCACTTGGTATGTTGTGGCTTGGTCATGGGCCGCATCTACTGCGACTGATTGTGCTGACCTATTTCTGTCTGGCAATTGTGATGTTCACAATCTCCAGTTTCTGGAAAATTAGCATGCACCTGGCAGGCGTGGCCGGATTCTCCACCGCGCTCGTCTTTGTCTTTGGCGGGATGGCGTTGTGGGCCTTTCTCTCCCTGCCGCTGGTGGCATGGGCGCGCCTGCAGCGCCGCAAACATACCCCTGCTCAACTGATGGCCGGTGCGCTCGCCGGCACTCTGATCACCATCTTAGTCTTCGGCTGGCTAAGCACGTGGTTTCAGTGAGGAGCCGGTGATAACTAGGCGGAAGCCCAAATCCCTTTGGGCGATTTTGGCTCACCCCGAGGACGAGAGTTGTCTACGGGACGCGACGCTCGACAGATTTCAGTCCGAATTCGAAGATAGGTCTCTCGCGCGAAGCTGGCCTATGATCAAAACACCAGCACTTTGTCCGCGGTGACCGTCCATTCACCTGCAAGATCCAGATTGCCCGGTTGCACGCCTTCGACAAACCGTTCAGGCCCGAGCCCGCGGGCCTCAACACAGCTCCCTCAGGTTGCGACCCTCCCCCGTTTCGCGAGCGCTTTCAACATGCGTTCAATGTTGTAGTAGCCCTCAGGAGTTTTCTGCCCGGACACCGCACAGTTGACCCCGTCACCTATCAAGTACACGCGCACCTCAGTTCCAGCGCGCTTTGCTAGGTTATATGCCAGTCGCAATGCGTTATAGGGACGTTCGTTCCCGTAGGGCGAATCGTTGATGATGAACAGGTAGTTGGTAGTTGCAGGCTCAATCATGGAATCGACCCCTTCTTCGTTGGTGTGCTCCCGACGCCTTTGGCGCCGGCTAGCAAATGTTCCAAGGGCACTTGTCTTATGAGATTGCCGGCCTTTACGATCTTGGGGCTGCTCAGTCGGTGGACGACATTCAATCCTTCAGGGGCTAATTCTTGAGGTACGCTTCGGGGGCTTTGGCAAATGACCGTTTGCACGCCGGCGCGCAGAAATAGTAGGTTCGTCCTTGATAAACGTGTTGAAGGGATGTCTTGGCATCAACTTTCATTCCGCAGACTGGGTCAGTCTCCGTCGGCGTGGCGGTGCTTTGTTGGACGAGTCGCACGAGGGCGAGCATTGAAACCAGGTAGATGACGCCCATGAAAATGCTGGTGACGGCAATCGCCCGGCCATTATACAGATATTGCAGCATTACACCGAGCATCGCGCCCATCATGCCGCCCATCATCCCGCCCATGCCGCCATCCATCATGCCCATCAAGCCGCCGACACGGCCGAAGCTGATCCCAAAAAAGAGACCAATTGTTACGCCGACCAAGTTGCTGATGAACATATCGCTCGCCGCGCCCATAAAATAACCAACCGCGATGCCGGTCATCATGCCCTGTGTCATGCCGATCATCATGCCAAGCATCTCAGTCACGTTTGATTTGTAACGCGACAGATACATTCCTGTACCGGCGCTGATAAGCATGACAATGGCACTGGCGACAATGGAAGTTGGCAGACTTAGCATTCAAATGCTCCTGGTCCACAATAACCGTTCAAGAACATCCCAGCTCCATGCCTACCAGTTCACCATGAAATCGAACCGGACTGCGTTCGTTTGTCCCCCCCGTTCAATACCAACGATTACCCGCCACGGACCCGGCATGAGAAAATGCACAACACCGCGATAACGACCGTTGCCCAACGATGAGGCGGCTACCACATTCTTGCCGTGATTCATATTGGTCATATTGATGTCGAAAGAAATCGCTGCATCGGTCATGGGCTGACCATTTGCGTCAGCGACAAATGCCTCAAAGGTGTTGTCACCACGGATGGGTGGGTTCGGATCGCTGAATATCCAAACCAGGAGGCTGCCACTTGTTTTGCCGCCTAATGCAGGAATCTGCGTGACGGTGGCATCTTGTACGGCAGGGGTGAAGGTGGGGAGAGCGGTTGCCTGTTGCGTTAGGGGCACGGAAAATATGCCGCACCCCGCCAGAAGGAATATCCCCGCGAGTCCTAGCGTCAATTGTCTGATCACGATGGTCTCCTCGTCGTCTCACTCAGAATACCATGATACCAAGGAGCCCAGATTACTGTTTGATGACGATTCAATGAAGATTGTCGTAAGTCTGTTTCGCACGACATGCTGCAATCGCTCAGCCTTTTGGTGCCGCTCCCGAACCCGTGGCCGTGTATGTCTTGAACCAGTCAGTTCCGGCACGGCACCCTTGGCACACCGCAGTGCGCCGCATCGAGTCGTTGCCATCGGCGCACTTGTTGCCCTGCTCCTCAAAGTAGGCATGCCCTGGGTCGTCATGGTAGGCAAAATTATCTCGGTGATTCTGTTCATTTGATTCTCAGATCGGGCATCTCGTCCTTGAACGGCGCAAGAATCGAATGAGTCGCACAGGAGCCGGTCATTCCCAAACCGGATTTCCTTACTCAGGTGACTCGTGTCTCAGGAACGACTGCGTTGACTATTTCTTTAGATCAGCAAGATGTTCCTCCACCGCCTGGACCTCCAGCTTGAGTTCAGACAAATACGCTTCCAGCTCGGCGATTTGTTCAGCCTTGGTCTGGTAGCGGCGCGGAAAGTCGTGCTCGCCTCCGCAGCCGTCACAGCCGCAGTCACAATTACCGTTCTTGCAATCACAGGTTTCGTCGGACATTCTATTCTCCTTAAATGATGTGGAGTGGGAATGCAACTTTAGTTCGGTTTAATACTTGCATGGACGCTTTCACCGGCAACCTAGGGCTAGGCCCCATGGCAACTTCGGGATGCCGCCCCGGTCAATCTAATCGTCCGTCGTCAAAGCCGTGGTAAGGAAGGTGGTGATCTCGGCCACGCTGGGGATGCGCCCGGAGACCATCAATTTCTCGTTGATTACCAGACCAGGAGTTGAGAGGATGGGATATTTCATGATCTCCGCATAGTCGGTCACTTTTTCGATCTTCGCTTCGATGGCCAGGTCGGTGACCGCCCTCTCGGTCAGATAAGCCAGCTTCTTACAGTTGTCACAACCAGGTCCCAACACCTTGATCTCGAGCATGCTGCCTCCTACAGAATCCAATTGAAAAGATAACCCGTGATGACGATCGCGGCCGCAACCGTCCCAAAGAAGATGACCAGCAACTGCGGCTTGAGGACTCGCCGCAGGATGATCGCTTCTGGCAGGCTCAACCCCACCACGGCCATCATGAATGCCAGCGCCGTACCCAGTGAAGCTCCCTTCTCGATAAGCGCGCTGACAATCGGGATCATCCCGGCCGCATTGGAATACAAGGGAATGCCGATCAGGACCGCCGCCGGCACAGACCACCAGGCTTGCTTTCCCATGATCCCCACCAAGGCGCTCTCGGGCACATAGCCGTGGATGGCCGCCCCGACGGCAATCGCCACCACCACGGAGAGCCAGACCTTGCCCACAATTTCCTTTACTGAACCCCAGGCACGATCGATGCGCATCGGCCAGGTTAACTTCTCGACCCCGAGGCTGCTCCCAGAATGGATTTTCCAGACGAAATCCTCCACGTAGCGCTCCAACTGGAACCGCCCGATGACCAATCCCGCCAGGAATGCGATCACCAGTCCCGAAGCAATGTACAGCCCGGCCACCTTCCAACCGAACAGGCCAAACAGCACGACGATGGCTACCTCGTTGATGGTCGGCGCAGCGATGAGGAAGGAGAAAGTCACGCCGAGCGGGATGCCGCTCTCGACAAATCCGATGAAGAGCGGAACCGCCGAGCACGAACAGAACGGTGTGACGATACCGAGCATGGCCGCCAGAAAATTGCCCAGGCCTTCGCGTTTCCCGCCCAGCAACGCCCGGGTCCGTTCGGGGCTGAAGAAGGTACGAATGATAGAAATGATGAAGATCATCCCGGATAGCAGGAGTAGGATCTTTGGAATGTCATACAGGAAGAACGCCACCGCATCCCCAAGATGCGATCCCTGCGTGAGCCGAAACGCCGTATATGCCAGCCAATTCGCCGATGGCTGAATTAGGCTGTAGGTGGCGAACCATGCCACGGCGGCCAAGATTACGGTCAGGTAAATTTGCCAGGCGCGCTGTTCGGCGAATGAAGCCGGAAGGGCGGTCATTCGTTTCTCCCATCCCGAGCGCAATTAGGGCAGCTGCATTTCGGAGATGGGGCCAGGTTAGGCAGTCTGACACCCTGTATGTCCGCAGCTTGATGGATCAGCTCGAGCAAATCTGGGTTCGTCAGCCGGTAATGGATGTTGCGCCCCTGGCGGCTGGTCAGGACAATTCGAGCCTTGCGCAAGGCCATCAGGTGTTGCGACAGGTACGCCTGCCGCCAGCCGAAAGTCGCTTCGAGATGGCATACACACGGCTCGCTGTTGCCAATGGCCAACAAGATCTGCAGCCGGGCCGGCTGGCCGATGGTTTGTAGAAGTTCCGAAATCTGTTCGGCAGGAGATATATTCGTCATGATGAATATATCTTATCCGCCACCAAATTGCCTGCTTAGTGTCGTATGTCACCTGATTGCACGCATGTTATCAATTAAGGTCCTGTGCAACTAAGCGATATCTGCTGGATGACCCTGCTGCTCAAGGTATGATTGAGAGAACTTCGAGTTCAGGAAAGAACAAAATGATCGATACACAGCAATTTGAACGATTCGTCTGGGCCGTGCCCATTTTTAGGGATATTGACCCGGATCTGCTGCGCGAATTCCGGCAGAGGGCCTTTTTCACACGGATTCCCGAGGGTCACGATGTTTTTATCGAGGGTGACCGTGTCGACGCAATTGCTTTGTTGATCTCAGGCGTGGTCCGTGTTTACAAGATCGGCGAGAGGGGGCGAGAGATCACGCTTTACCGTTTCGGGAATGGTGAATCTTGTATCTTGACCGCCAATGCCATCCTGAATCAAAAAACCTTCCCGGCCGTTGCTGTGGTGGAGAGCG